>CALAYY010000230.1 GCA_937895465.1 uncultured Clostridia bacterium
TACTGGGAACAGTAATGTTAATCTCATTAACCTCACCTGAAGCGTCAATGACCTTTTCAATGGGGTCTTTATAAAGTCCTTGCTTTACTCTGATTTTTTGGTCGCTTGCCTTTATTATGTTAGGATTGGCAAAACCAAACAAAACAAGCCCGCCGAAAATCAAAGCGCCTATTATAAGACTTAATATACCAGAAAATAAAATCTTATTCTTTTTCATTTTTGTTTTCTCCTTAATAAGAGGGAAGATATTTTTTTGCACATATATTTCACGCCTTGGTATGTCTTAAGAGTCAGCAGATAAAACAGTAAGCCCACTCCTATAAGTACCAGTCCTGCACTTATTAATTCTGCCATCAGAATCCAAGTTCCAAAATATATTGCAGCAGGAATACTTCCTAGCAAACTCGCTATCCCTCCGATAATGGTAGCTACAGCAACTGCTCCAAAAGAAAAAAGTAATGAAAATCCGACTACGATAAAAGTAAAACCAAGTATATATGCTACCAGCACCAAAGGAAAGATAATAGGTGAAAAGGCAATTACTAATCCTGTCTTAGATTTGGTTTTAGGATTGGTTTGGGTATAAGCTTTAGGATTTTCTTTATCTTCTTCCAAAACTTTTTGTTGTGAGTCTTTAATGTTAGAAGACGCTATAATCTGAGTTGCCACACTAGACGGCGTACCCAAAGAGGTTATTACTTCAAATTCACTTTTACCGTTTTCTATACTATCATCAAAGTATTCCTGATAATATTGTATAGCTTGCCTAGCTTCTATTTTGGGCAAAACGGCAAGTTCTTTTGACAGTTCATACAGATAAGTTTCTCTGTCCATTGATTATTATGTTTGCCAGATCAAGGCATTGTTGTTTGTATTCTTTGAGCCGCAATTTTCCCGCTGGAGTTAGACTATAATATTTTCGCAGTCTACCGTCATGTTCTTGATGATATGTCGTCAGGCATCCTTGAGTCTCTAGTCTTCTAAGAACTGGATACAAAGTAGATTCGGACACTACTATTACAGCCAGCACATCTTGCAGCAGTTTGTAACCGTAAACATCGCCTTTGTTTACAGCCGCAAGCACTATAGCATCTAATAATCCTTTTTTTAATTGAATATCCAAAACCCACTTCCTTGTTATTGTTTATTGTAGTATATTATACAATGTATAGTATGTCAATAACTTTATTTGTTTTTAATCGGATTTTAATTTTTCTCATAATAGTGCTTTGGTTTTGTCATAAAGACCTTGAAAAAAATAAAAACAGGATATAAACTAAAAAGAATATTTGAGGAATACAAGATATTAGAAGAATAATATTATAATAAAGGTCAGTTTTCCAACCCTAATAAAAAATCGGTGGAAACATCAAAAAATTCTGCAATCTCAATCAACTGCTCAAAACTGGGCTCAAATTTGCCATTTTCCCAACGACTGATGTTTTGTTGTTTGGTACTAAAAATCTCGGCTAATTCTTTTTGCTGCAAATCTTTTTTTAGCCTTAAATCTTTTAACCTAATTCCAAATATTTTACTCATTAAAAAAAATTATACATAAAACGTGTATAAATAACTATTGACATAGTTATAAAAGTTATCTTTATGTTACAATTATTATATGTTTTATATAAGGGGTAAA
>CALAYY010000231.1 GCA_937895465.1 uncultured Clostridia bacterium
CGTCGAAACCATAAAAAAAGCGGAAGACAGGGAGCTTTTTAAGGAAACTATGCAGGAAATCGGCGAACCTGTTATAGACAGCATAATAGTTGACAACGAAAAAGACGCGGTAGATTTTGCCGAAAGCACAGGCTATCCTATTATTGTGCGCCCCGCCTACACGTTGGGCGGCACAGGCGGCGGAAAAGCAATAAATAAACAAGAACTCAAAGAAATAGCAACAAACGGTCTCAGACTTTCCCGTGTTCATCAGGCACTTATAGAAAAAGATATAAGCGGCTGGAAAGAAATAGAATATGAAGTTATGCGTGACGGTAAAGGCAATGCTGTCACTATATGCAATATGGAAAACATTGATCCAGTAGGTGTTCATACAGGCGACAGCATTGTAGTAGCCCCCTGTCAGACTTTGGGCGATAAAGAGACCCAAATGTTAAGAACAGCTGCTTTAAAGATAATTTCTACTTTAGGTATTGAAGGCGGTTGTAATGTACAGTTTGCATTGCATCCTGAAAGCTTTGAATATGCTGTAATTGAAGTAAATCCAAGAGTATCCCGTTCTTCCGCTTTGGCTTCAAAAGCCACAGGTTATCCAATCGCAAAAGTTGCATCCAAAATAGCTATAGGATACGGGTTAAATGAAATCACAAATGCTGTTACTCAATCAACCCTGGCTTGCTTTGAGCCCGCATTAGATTATTGCGTTGTAAAAATTCCAAGATGGCCTTTTGACAAGTTTATCCATGCCAATCGAACTTTAGGAACACAAATGAAAGCAACTGGCGAAGTTATGGCAATCAGCTCAACTTTTGAAAGTGCACTTATGAAAGCAGTAAGGTCTTTGGAACTTAGACTGTATCATCTTCAATTACCAAAACTTATAAAAATATCAGATGATGAAATATCCAAAATGTTACATGAAGTGACAGATGAAAGAATTTATGTAATAGCTGAAGCTTTGAGAAGAAATATAGGTATTGATGAAATTAACAATATAACCAAAATAGACAAATACTTTTTGCATAAGATTAACAATCTTATTATCTGGGAAAACAAGTTAAAGAATTTAAGTTTAAATGAACTAGATTACGATATATTGAAACGTTCAAAACAATATGGATTTACCGATAAGCTTATAGCAGAATTTGTTAAAGCTAAAAAGAATGATATAACACGGATACGAAAAAAATATAAGATTAATCCAACTTTCAAATTAGTAGATACTTGTGCGGCAGAATTTGACGCCAAGACCCCCTATTATTATTCAACATATGACTCTGAAAATGAATCAATACGTTCAGATAAGAAAAAAGTATTAGTTCTTGGCTCAGGACCTATAAGAATTGGTCAGGGAATTGAATTTGATTATTGCTCTGTTCATTGTGTTTGGGCTTTGAAAGAAGCCGGATATGAAACAATCATTGCTAACAGCAATCCCGAAACGGTTTCTACTGATTTTGACACTTCTGATAAACTTTATTTTGAGCCGCTCACTCCTGAAGATATAGAAGCAATAGTTGAAAACGAAAAACCTGATGCTGCGATGGTACAATTTGGCGGTCAGACAGCAATAAAACTTACTAAGACTTTGGTTGAATTAGGTGTACCTATTATGGGCTCCAGCGAAGAAAGTATTGATGCAGCTGAAGACAGAGAAAAATTTGACGCTATACTGGAATCATGTAATATTCCCCGTCCTAAGGGGCTGGCTGTGTTTAGTAAAGCAAAAGCAGTTGCAGCCGCTAACTCATTAGGCTACCCTGTTTTAGTCAGACCTAGTTATGTCTTGGGTGGACAGGGAATGCAGATATGCTACAACGAAAACGACATAAAAGAATATATGGATATAATAAATACTGTAAAGCAAGAACATCCCGTTTTGATTGATAAATATCTTATGGGAAGAGAATTGGAAGTTGATGCTATTTGTGACGGAGAAGATATTCTGATACCCGGCATTATGGAACACTTAGAGCGTGCAGGAGTTCATAGCGGAGACAGTATTTCGGTTTATCCCACTCAGACTATCCCTGCTAAGATTAAGCAAAAAATTGTTGAATACTCATATAAATTGTCAATGGCACTCAAAGTAATTGGACTTGTCAATATTCAATTTGTTTATTATGAAAATGAGCTTTATGTAATAGAAGTTAATCCCCGTTCTTCAAGAACAATACCTTATATTTCTAAAGTTACTAATGTGCCGTCTGTTGACCTTGCAACCGCATGCACAATAGGTAAAAAATTAAAGGACTTAGGATACGGAACAGGACTTTATCCTGAAAGCGCATATTGTGCTGTAAAAGTTCCTGTATTCTCTTTTGACAAGCTTAGAGGCGTAGAAATAAGCCTAGGTCCTGAAATGAAATCTACAGGCGAAGTTTTGGGTATTGATAAACATTTTGGTCAGGCACTTTATAAGGGGCTTTTGGCTTCTGGTATAAAAGCGCCTATAGGCGGCGGAGTTCTTCTAACAGTTAATGACGAGGATAAAGCTGAAATCGTGCCCGTAGCGGAAGAACTAAGAAAATTAGGATTTATACTTTATGCTACCAAAGGCACTTCTAAAGCACTTAATGAAAACGGCATTCCCACTATAACTGTGGACAAAATCGGAGAAGGTCCTTTTGATATCTTCACCATTTTGAGTACAGGAAAAATCAGCCTGCTAGTTAATACCCCGCATCGAAACCGCAAAAATGAAAGCGACGGACTCAAAATAAGACGCCGTTGTGTTGAGCTTTCAATCTCCTGCCTTACATGTATAGATACCGTCAATGCGCTTATATATGCGCTCAAAATCAATAAGCGTGAGCCTGACCTTTCTATAATAGATATCACACAGATATAATAAAAGCATATAAAATATTAAAAGGCTATATAGAGATGTATAGCCTTTTTAAGTTTAATAAATTGATTATATTTATTTAATCAAAAAATCAGCAATTTCTTTTGAAATCTTTTCTGCTGTAAAACCTAATGCGGTGTAAACTTCTTCAATAGTGCCTAAAATTGAAACTTTTTCAGGCATTGCATAATGCTTTATTTTACACTTTTTGCTTTTGGAAACCAAATATTCAGCTATACTTGCTCCTAAACCGCCATGTAAAATATTGTCTTCCATTGTAATTATATATGACTTATCCAACAGCTTGTTCAAAAATTCATAATCAAGCGGTTTTATAAAACGAGCATTAATTATGTTTAAATTGATGTTCTGACTTTTCAAAATTTCAGCAACTTCCAAGCCTAGTTTTAACATACTTCCGCCTGCTGCGACAATAAAAATATCTGAATCCGATGACTTTAATAACTCCCATTTTCCATATTGTATAGGAGTATGTATATCAGTTTCAAGTACACTATCTTTTGGGTATCTTATAGCCAAAGGAGTTTTAAAATCCAAAGACCATTTTAACAGCATTTCAAGTTCTTTGATATCTTTTGGTGAAGTTATAGTCATATCAGGCATTACGGACATATAAGAAAGATCATAAATTCCTTGATGAGTAACACCGTCAGCGCCTACAATCCCAGCTCGGTCAATACAAAATGTTACAGGTAACTTCATCAAACATACATCATGCAATACCTGGTCAAAACTGCGTTGTAAAAATGTCGAATAGATAACAACATACGGCTTTAAACCTGAAGCTGCAAGCCCTGCAGCCATGGTAACTGCATGTCCCTCACATATTGCCACATCAAAAAACCGATCAGGGTGTTCTTTCTTAAAGATTTCAAGTCCTGTACCCTCTGCCATTGCGGCAGTAATTGCTGCAACAAAATTATTTTCTTCGGCTAATTTGGTTAGGGTTTTTCCTAAAGCTTTAGAAAAAGAATGACCGTTGCTGTTATTATGAATAGAATTGATGCCATGGTATTCAACGGGATTTTTTTCGGCGCAAGGCAAGCCCTTGCCTTTTTGAGTAACTACATGGATAAGTACAGGCTCGTCCGATTCTTTTACATGCTGTAAAAATTCTATAAGATTGTCAATATTATGTCCATCAATAGGTCCAATATATTTTAGACCAAATTGTTCAAACATCTTACCATTTATTAATGCAAACTTTAGGTTGTCCCTGACTCTATTAAAGGTTTTAACTAAAAACTTACCTATGAGAGGTATTTGATTGATTATTTTAAGTGTCTTAAATTTGAAAGATGCATATCTTTTGCTTAAACGAACTTTGGATAAATGCCGATTAAGCCCCCCAACATTAGGCGATATAGACATATTGTTATCATTAAGTACAATTATCATTCGGGTTTTTGATGCTCCCAAATCATTTAGTGCCTCAAAAACCATACCGCCTGTCATAGCACCATCGCCTATAATAGAAACTACATTGTATTTTTCATTGCTTATATCTCTAGCTCGTGCAATACCCAAACCAGCCGAAATAGAAGTGCTGGCATGACCAGTATTAAATACATCATAACTGCTCTCATCACGATTAGGAAAACCGCTGATACCTTCATAAGAGCGAATTGTTTTTATTTGGTCTTTTCGACCTGTCAATATTTTGTGAATATATGCCTGATGCCCTACATCCCAAATGAATTTATCATACGGGGGTTCAAAAACATAAAATAAAGCAAGAGTCAGTTCAACCACGCCAAGATTAGATGCAAGGTGCCCGCCTGTTACCGTTACAGTATCAATCAAACATTGCCTTAACTCTTCAGCCAAAAGCTTTAACTCTTGTATATTAAGTGATTTTACATCCCCTGGTTCTCTGATTCTATCCAAAATCGGCATATTTATTTCACCAATCAATTATTTAGTACGTGAAAAAATGGATAAGATTTTTCCTACCCCGGATACTATTTCCACACTTTTTGAAACTGCTACTTTTTTGCTGACAGCTTTCATACCCACTGTTATCGCTGCCAAAACAGCAGTTATTGCTACAGAAATTAAATTGGTCATAAAATCATTAGATCTTAATGCAACAATCAAAACCAAAGTTGCGCTTGCCGCCCCGCTAATAATATTGCAAATGTCACCAATAATATCTGAACAAATACTGCCTACAATGTCACTGTTTTTGATAAGTTTTAGACTGACTTTAGCACCTTTAACTTTTTTCGCTGCCATAGAATAAAACGGCTTTTCTTCACACGATGCTACAGCCATCCCTATCATATCAAATATTACACCTATTATTATGAGTATAACGATAACAATGATTATTATGGTTATTCCTGCATCCGTCATTATAGCCGAAGATATTACATTAAATAAAACCGAAAGAATAATGGTTATCAAAAACGCCTTTAATGGCCAAAACTTTGAACCTGATTTCGGTTTTTCTTTTTTCTTTTTTTGTTTTTGGTCTTGCTCTTGTTCTTTTGCTAGATAATTATTACTATAACTATTACTGTCGCCTTCTTCTTCCAAAGCCAATAATCCTTTTTTTTAATTAGTATTACTATTTGGACGGCGAAATATATGAAAACTTTTATGTAAAACAATTCTCATATACTTCGCCGTCACAAAATCAAAAATAATGTTTGTAGAGGTGACATATTAAGTAAACCTTGCGACATG
>CALAYY010000232.1 GCA_937895465.1 uncultured Clostridia bacterium
GCAAAGCTATAAGCTTTTTTGAACCCCACGTCTAACGTGGGGTTTTCTTATACAATTAAAGAACCGTCTAATTGACGGTTCTTTTGATAACAAGATTTATTTTTTATACAGGATGAACTGCTGTTTTATCAGTATAAATTTCTGTGTCTATTTTATATTTTGCTGCTTGACGGTTTTGAAAAAATTTGACAGCAATTTGGGGAAATAAAGCATAAGTTAAAACATCTTCTTCTTTTTCCAAATACTCCGCACATTCTGCTTTATATTTTTCAAGCTCGGGTGCTATATCGTCAGCAGGTCTATGGTCTTTTACCTTTTTATCGCCAATAACCTTTTTTACTATTTCAGCATTGGGCTCCATAGGCAATTTTCCGTATTCTCCAGATAGCATATCTTTGGATTCTTTTGTAACCATTTTGTATCTCTCGCCTGAAAGCACGTTTAAAACAGCTTGCGTTCCAACTATCTGACTTGACGGCGTAACCAAAGGAGGATAGCCAAAATCAGCTCTTACCTTGGGAACTTCCATTAAAACATCGGGCAATTTGTCGCTTGCGCCCTGCTGCTTTAATTGACTGATAAGGTTAGACAACATTCCGCCGGGAACTTGATAAATAAGCGCTTTTATATCTACTGACAAGACATTAGGACTGATTATACCCTTTGATTTTAACTTATCTGCAACACCTCTAAAATGATCTGCTGCTTGGCTTAACAGCCCCAAATCAAGTCCTGTATCATATTGGGTGCCTCGTAAGGTAGCAATCAAAGACTCTGTAGCGGGCTGAGATGTGCCATTGCCCAAAGGTGACAACGCAGTGTCAACAATATCACAGCCTGCCTCTATGGCTTTTAGATAGGTCATATCGCCTGTTCCAGCTGTGTTATGTGTATGTAAATGGATAGGTAGTTTTATCTCGTCTTTCAAAGCCTTAACAAGTTCATAAGCCTCATAAGGCAGCAACAGATTAGCCATATCTTTAATGCATATAATATCTGCACCCATCTTTTCATATTCTTTTGCAAGCTCTACAAAGTATTTCCGTGTATGTACTTGGCTTGTTGTATATGAAATAGCGGCTTCTACTGTTCCGCCGGCCTTCTTGGTAGCTTCTACCGCCCTTTTTATATTTCTTGCATCGTTAAGGGCATCAAAAATTCGTATTATGTCAATACCGTTTTTTATTGACAATTCACAAAACTTGTCAACAACATCATCAGCATAATGCTTATATCCCAAAAGATTTTGACCTCTTAAAAGCATTTGTAACTTTGTATTGGGCATTGCTGCTCTTAACTTTTGCAATCTTTCCCAAGGGTCTTCGTTTAAAAACCTCAGACAAGAGTCAAAGGTTGCTCCGCCCCAAACTTCCAAAGCATAGTAGCCTATCTTGTCAAGTAACGGTGCAATAGGCAGCATATCATCTATTGACATACGTGTTGCCGCCTGAGATTGATGGGCATCACGCAATATCGTATCCATAATTTTTATTTTTTTTGTCATTTATTTCTCCTAATTTTCACAATACCTTTAGCCGATTATTGCTATAACATCACCTGAATTGACATTTTGCCCTTGGCTTATTGAAATATTGACAACACCGTCAGCAGGAGAAACAATATCATTTTCCATCTTCATTGCTTCCAAAACCACTACAACATCGCCTTTTTTTACAGTCGTGCCGCTTTGAGCAGCTATTTTTAAAATTGTTCCGGGCATAGGTGCTTTTAACTGTGTACCATTAGTAGGAATATTCAACTTTTTAACAGGTGCAGGAGCTGGAGCGGCAGGTGCAGGCGCAACGGGTGCTGCAGGCATGGGAGTAGATATAGGTGCTGGTGCAGCTACAGGAACTGAAGCCATAACATTAGCTGAAGTGCTCATTTCCTCTACTGCAACTTCGTATGTATTTCCATTAACGGTTACTTTAAATTTACGCATTTTATTTATCTCCTATTTGCTTTTTTTATGCTCTTGACTTTAAACAATTGATTTGTGCCTGTTATGTCAAGATAATACATTGAAATTGTTGCGGTAATTACAGCAATTAATTCATCATTGTTATTTTGTGTGGGTAACATGTTATTATCATTATTTTGAAAGTTGCCAAATCTTCCGGCTCTATACATGACAATAATAGAAATCATCAATATTGCCAAAATAACCCCTAAAACAAGCAAGCTTATTCCTAATGCTACTATAATTTTATCCATCGCTAAAACCTCTCAACCATGCTAAGCGCAGCAATAAGATAACTGCGAGTCAAGGCAGGCTCTATGATGTCATCAATATAACCCTTTCGGGCGGCAAAAAACACATCTGCATTTTGGTCGCTATAATCTTTTATGAGACTGTCTAATTGCTTATTGCTGTTATCATTTAGTTTGGCTAATTTTGCTTTGCCTAATTCTTCTCTTTTTTCAAGGGCTGCTAGGCTATCAACAGGTAATGCTGAGATATCAGCATCTGCCCAAGCTAGAGTATAGTCATACCCTATTCCGTTAGAAGCAAGTGCAGTATAGCCAAAGCCAGAAGCATGACCTACAATAACCGAAATCAAAGTTCCTTCAAAATTAGCATATTTTGCAACCAGATTGGCAGCATCTGTCAACAGTCCGTTTTGTTCTGAATCAAGTTCTGGTATTAATCCCAAAGTATCAACAAAATTAATTATCGGAATATCAAGTCCGTCAAATACGCTTACATATTTTGCTATCTTTTTTAAGGCGTTTTGTGTCAGATATTTTGACACCTTATAATTATTAGCAATTACACCCACTGTCACGCCGTCAATTAACGCAAGACCGCATACTGCTTCAGGTGCATACTCTTTTCCCATTTCAAAAAAAGAATTTTTATCAAAAACCTCAGAAACAACTGTATGTATATCATTGCTTTTATTAAGTACTACTGAAGTTCTGTTTAGATCATCCAAACTTTGGGCATCGTTATAGATATAAGTTATCAGTTTTTTAACTTGGGCAGCAACTTCTTGAGGAGTTCCTGCAAAATCAGCCTGTCCGCTTACTCCTAAATTAACTTGAACACCGCCGACTTCTGATGCTGTCAATTCTTTTTGAGCAGAAGCAACCAAAATCTTGGGGCTTGTGGAAGTCATTACAGCATCATTGACCATAAAAATAAAGTCAGCAATTCCGCAGAGTGTTGAAATCATACCGTAGCTTGCTGACTTAACTATTAATATATGCGGAACATCCAGTCTTGCTGCTGCCCCCAAAATCTCGCCGTAGCTTTCCAAAACATCTATTCCTTCATCCATACGTGCACCCATAGAATCAATTATAGATATAAGCGGGACATTGGCATTAGATGCTTTCAGCATACATTTTACAATCTTTTCAGCATGTAACTTGCCTACTCCGCCTTTTAACACATCGATATTCTGACTGAATATACAAACTTCATTATCATTTATCCTGCCAAAACCGCTTACAACTCCTTCTCCAAAAGCCTCGCCTTCTTTGTGATTTTGATAGATAAATGAATCCATTTCCACAAAACTCATGTCATCCAAAATGGTTTTTATAAATCTTCTTGGATTTTCACTTGCTTTTTCAAGCTCTTTTCTGCGCTCATTCAATGCCTTTAATCTTTCCATTTCTTCTCCTTAAAGTATAATCCAAAAAACGACCAAAAATCTCTTCAGTTTATTATTTTAAGTGTTTGTGTCAAATAAATCAACTATAAACTCTCATAATAGCAAAAAAACCTGCACACAATTTTGTCACGATAAAAAAGCAGAGTACAGGTATCTTTATTATTAATTTTTTATAAATATTTTTTATCCCTTTAATCCTAAAAGATATGCAATTTCTTTTTTGTTAAGGGGTCTATATTTTCCTCTTGTAAGACCGCCTAATCTTATATCGCCGACACTTACACGCTTTAGAAATTGTATATCTTTGTCTATACTTTCGAGCATTTTTCGAACTTGTCTGTTTCTGCCTTCATGAATAGTTATTTCCAATCTTGTCGTTTTTTCCTCAAATTCCAAAACTTTTACATGGCAAGGCGCGGTTTTTTTTCCGTCAATTATCACTCCTGAGCTTAGCTTGATAATTTCTTCGGGCGTTATAGCGCCTTTTATTCTGGCAATATATGACTTGTTAATATTATGGCTGGGATGAGTTAAAATATTAGTAAGATCTCCGTCATCCGTTAGCAACAGCAAACCTTCGGTATCATAATCCAATCTGCCTACAGGATACACCCTGCGGCCGTCGGGCAATTTGACCAAATCCATAATTGTGGGTCTATTAAATTCGTCATTAGTAGTGGTCACATAGCCTTTGGGCTTGTTGAGCTTTAAATAAATAAAGTCTTCTGCCGGTTTGACAGTTTTTCCGTCAACAGTCACAATGTCTTTATCAGGATTAATATCAACGGCCAAATCATTAATTATTCTTCCATTAAGCTTGACTCTTTTTTCGGCAATAAACTGTTCGCTTTTTCGTCTTGAAGCAAGACCGCATAAAGCCAGATAACGATTAATTCTCATGTGTTCCTTTTGTCTTGATAATTTTTTATGTGTTTTATATTAAACCTTATAGCCATTTATTGCAAGTATTATAAAAGCAAGCTCTTTGACAAATCATCAATTAGACACTTTTTCAACGGATATTATATAATCGTTTTTTTCCATTATCTCTTTTAATTCAATATCTGATTTTATTTTATCGCTTCTTATATACCCTGAACAAACCAATTTATCCTGCTCATAATTTAAAGAAACGTGATAATAATCTTTTACTCCAAATAAGTCTTTTATTCTGGTCTGCTCATCCGCTTTTGAATAAAAGTTTACCTTATATGTAAAGAATTCTTTTGACCTCAAAAACTTGATATCAAGATGCATAACAAACTGGAAAGTTACTATTACCAAAGTAGCTCCTACACTAAGGTAATACAATTCTCCCCCTACGCTCATACCTATTCCTGCTGTAACCCATATACCTGCCGCAGTGGTAAGTCCTTGTATGGAATGCTTTTTGTACATAATCATACCTGCGCCCAAAAAGCCTATGCCTGTAACAATTTGAGCGGCAACTCTAGCCCCATCAAAGTTGCCAGAAAAACCGTGTTTAGATACAATCATCAATAAACACGCTCCTCCTGAAACAAGGGCATGCGTCCGCAAACCTGCCTCTTTATATCTTAATTTTCTTTCCAAGCCAATCATTGCACCCAGCAGCATTGCACCTGCTACCTGCAATAAAAAAAACATCTGCTTAATAAAAAATTCCATATCCTACAAAAACCCCTTTTTGTTTTAATATTACCATTATAAAATTATCATTTCAATATCAAAAATTACTATTTAACACCCGCTTTCCGTATTCAAGATGTATTCCAATCGTTCTTTAAACGGCAAAATTTTAACATCTTCCTTAATAACAGCTTTAGCAGAAAAGATTTTTTTGTCTTGAAGATATCCGCTGACTTCTCCCACTTTAGTTCCTTTTTTCATAGGTGCATAAAGTGTTGGTCTTATATTTATATCGTAATTAAAGTTCTTATATTCTTCATCACTTAATGGATAACAAAACTCTTTATCTGTCACTATTTCGACACTTTGTTGTTTGCTTCTTAATACATTAACATCGCCTAAGGATTTTTTGGGAGAAACCAAAATACGCATAGGATAAGTTGAAAAAGCCAAATCCATAAGCCGCATGCATTCTTCAAACATAGGTCCGCAATTTAGAACCACACAGACCACTTGCATATTGTCTTTTTTTGCGGCACTTACCAAACAGCGTCCGGCTTTTTTTGTAAAACCGGTTTTAACACCGTTACCGCCATCAAACATAGATAATATTTTATTTTTGTTATTCATTATTCTGGGATAATCTCTGCCTTCCCATGTCGCCTTGTGAACTTTAGTAGAAACTATCTCTTTAAAAACAGGATTTTTCATTGCATAAGCGCTGATAAGGGCTAAGTCATAAGCTGTGGTATAATGTTCAGGATGATGTAAGCCGTGAGGATTGACAAAATTAGAATTTTTTGCGCCCACTTTTACAGCAAGATTGTTCATAAGAATACAAAAATCTTTTACGCTGCCTGCCGTATGAATAGCAAGTGCAACTGCAGAATCATTTCCTGACCGGAGCATAAGTCCGTACAGCAAGTCCCGTATGCTTATTTTTTCGCCTATTCCAAGATATATAGAAGAACCTTCTATTCCTACAGCTTCTTTTGGAATTGTGACTATCTGGTCCAAATCCTTGCAATTTTCTATAACAGTAATTGCTGTCATTATCTTAGGCGTGCTTGCCATTTCACGCCTTTGGTGCATGTTGTGCGAAAACAAAAGCCGGCCTGAATTGACTTCTATAAGAGCCATTGAAGATGCACTTGTTGAGGCTTGTACTCCATTATATGAATTTGCCTGTATAAAAATCAAATACAGGGCAAATAACATGGGCATTAAAAATGCAAGCAATAAGTTTTTATTTTTCTTTTTCATTATGACTTTTGAGAGTTTTTATCCGTTATCAAAGACTCAACCAAATCAGGTACAATATTCAACAACTTATCGTAAGCATTTTCGCCGTTTATGGTCATAATTTTTATGCTTTTACCGTTGTCAACCAAAAAGCCTATTGGGGAAACGCTTACTCCTCCGCCGCTGCCGCCGGCAAAAGGAAAAGTCTCCATCTTTTTATTATTATTGATGTCACTATATTCTCCGCCGCCTGTAACAAAGCCCATAGTAACTTTTGAAACAGGTATTACTACCGTACCGTCAGGTGTTTTTACGGGATTTCCTACTATTGTATCCGTATCAACCAATGACTTAATTTTTGTCATGGATGAAGCCATCAGTCTTTCTATCGGATGCTCATATTCACTAATCATATGCTTTCTCCTTTTTTGCAATCTGATTTTTTTCTTTTACCTTGTTAGAGCGATTATTAGCATATACAAGGCTATAAATAATATCTGCAAAGGATATTGTAATTATACTGTTGACAGATATATATAATTCATCATTTTCAAAGTCGCTTATTATCCCCTGTGAACAGCTCATCCTTGGATTACGCTTTTTTAATGCCTGAATAAATATAGCGGCAATTATCCTTACACTTGCAGTAGTAAGTGCTGAAAAAGCCATGTCATCACTTTTTCCTGTTGTCATATATAAGTCAAGATCAAGTATATCCACAATGGATATAAAAGCGTTGTCTAGATAATTAACTATTGACTCTTCGTCTTGCGGGTCATTATTAATTCTTATTCTTGTGGCTTTACCTTTTTTGTTAGTTAAAATCAGCTTATTACCCTTTAGCTCCAACATTCCGCTAAACAATGGCAAACCAAAAAATCTCATTGAGTAAAAGCCTTTTTGATTGCATAGTATATCAAAATGCGCCATAAATCTGATTCTAAACCTTAATGCCATAAGGGAAATCAAAATAACTAATATTATTAAAATAATTATTAACGGATGCATATTAGTATTTTTTGTAAATTATTTCTTTATATACTGCAAAACATATAAAAATAACAAGAAAATAAAAAAAGTCCCTCCGAATAAGAGGAATTTAGGAAATCAAATATAATGTTTTAATTTTCGATTTTATCTATATTCTCATTTTCCAAAAAGTCAGGTATCTTCTCTTCTTCGGGCAATTCAAATTCGGTTCCAAATTTATACAGCATATCGTCTTTGGGTTTTTCTATTATTGAAATACGTTCTAACAGCTTGTTATAATCAGGCAGTTCATCCAAAGATGATAATTCAAACCGTTTTAAAAAAGAATCCGTCGTACTAAAAAGCATGGGCTTGCCTATTACATCTTTTCTGCCGATTACCTCTATAAGATTATGTTTGATAAGTACAGAAAAGGCATATTCGCTGTTAACGCCCCTGATTTGCTCAACTTCTAGCCGTGTTACAGGCTGTTTGTAAGCAATTATTGCCAAAGCTTCCAAACACGACTTAGAAAGTTCTTTTTCTTTTATGGGGTTAAGCACTGCAGAAACTTCATCTGCTATATCCGGATTAGTTGAAAATTGCAGCTTATCATTAAATTTTATAAGCTGAATTCCGCAATGACCGCAATATTTATCTTCCAAAACTTTTACAGCTTGTTCCAGCTGATTTTTTTCTATGTTTAGCTTAGATATTATATCTTGTTTTTGAATCGGCTCACCAGCCAGATATAAAATAGCCTCAATAATTGAACTAAGCCTTTCAATTTCCATTGTCTTCACCTATATATGTCAATATTATATCACCAAAAAGTGTATTTTGCATACAGCTTAAAAAATGCAGCTTTAAAAGCTCTAATAATGCCAAAAATGTATTTATCATCTCACTTTTTGTGAAGTCGATTTCAAACAATTCAAAAAAACTCATCGTTTTCTTGTCAGATAAAATTTGCTTAATATGCTCTATTTTTTCGGCAACTGTAAAACGGTCTTTAACTATTTTTCTAGGCTTTTCGTCCGGCTGTTTATAAAATCTGCTGACATTTTCCTGTTCTTTGAGCTTTTCCCCTGCTTCTTTAAACAAATTATATTCTTCGAGCTGTTTTATAAGCCTTTCTTTGGGATCTTCTTCTTCCTCAGATATAAAGTCATCTAATTTCGGAAGCAACGACTTGACCTTAATTTCCAAAAGTGTGGAAGCTACATCTACAAATTCTGATGCCTTTTCCATATCAATGGTACTAAGTTGCTCCATATAGGTCAAAAACTGCTCAGTAATATCTGACATAAAAATATGTTTTATTTCTATCTTGGCTTCTTTGACTAGATGAAGCAAAAGATCAAGCGGACCTTCAAAATCGACAAGTTTGTAAACAAAAAATTCATTTTTGACTTCTGATATTTCAGACATCAAGCTACACCCCAAATAATCTTCCAAAGTTTAAGGATAGGGTTTATTATCCAACTTGAAACATTCTGCAAAACATAACTTAAAGGATCCATATAGGGAAATTGAACTATTAGACTTGGAAAGATGAAGTTTCCTAAAACACTTATCAAAATTAATCCCAAAAGTATATATTGTCCGTATTTTCTCATAAAAGTTACAAATGGATTATTATATTTTGTAAAAGATTCTATTACTCTAAAGCCGTCAAGAGGATAAATAGGCAATAGATTAAACACCATCAAATAGATATTAATAAATATACCAAAATATAAAAGCCAAAAAAGCAACTCAGCAAAAAATGACGTGCTTAAAAAAACGCTAGTATAGTAAGTCAAAGGTACATAAATACCCATAAACAATATTGAGAGCAGAAAATTAACTGTCACACCTGCAATAGACACAGTAAAATATCCCAACTTTCTTTTTTTGAAGTTATAGGCATTAATAGGGACAGGCTTGCCGTATCCAAAACGCAATGTCAATAACATAAATAAGCCTAAAAAATCAAAATGCTTTACAGGGTTAAGAGTCAATCTTCCCATGTTTTTGGCAGTAGGATCCCCATTCCACAATGCAACAGCGGCATGTGCTATTTCGTGTAAAACAAGAGCCAATAACAAAATAATTATTCTGGCTAGATTTTGAGATATATTAGATGAGTTCATTGTTACCTGCTTATTAAAATGAGCTTAATGCTAATAGCATTATACCCTATAATCATTAAAAATGGCAAATCATATATTATCCAAAAAAGAATATGACAAATAATCTTTTTTAGATAATAAAGTAATACCGTTCCAAAAAGAAACGGTATGCTAATTGCATAATATTTTTTATTTTAACCATTCAGGCACTAAATCATGTGATATCAAATCTTCATAGGTTTGAGGTTTTACTATATAATCAGCCTTACCCTCTTTTACCAAGACCATAGGAGGTATTAGGTTGCGGTTATAATTGCTTGCCATAGAATAGTTATACGCACCTGTCGAAAATACAGCCAAGAGATCGCCTGTTTTGACCTTGGGCAACTTGGTACCTTCTATAATGATGTCGCCGCTTTCACAGCATTTTCCGGCTACAGTGACAACTTCTTCAGGTGTATCATTAGCCCTATTAGCAAGTATGCAAGAATATTTTGCCTGATATAATGCAAATCTCGGATTATCAAACATTCCGCCGTCTATGGCTACATATTTTTTGAGCCCTTTGATTTCTTTGATTGAGCCAATTTTATACAATGTAATACCTGCTTCGCCCACTATTGACCTGCCCGGCTCAAAGATAAGCTTGGGTGCGGGAATGTTTTTAGCCTTAACCGCCTTTTTTACAGTTTCAACTGCCGATGCCATATAGTTTTCAAATGGCAGTGGATTGTCGTCTTGAGTATAGTGAATACCGTATCCTCCGCCCATATTAAGTTCTTTTACAGGCGTATTTAATTTCTTATAGATGTCTGCCGCAAAATCAGTCATTTTTTCTATAGCAAGTATAAAGGGCTTGGTATCAAATATTTGAGAACCTATATGACAGTGAATACCCAAAAACTCTAGATGCTTATTTTCTATAATTACTTTTACAGCCTCAAAAGCAGAGCCATTAGAAACAGAAAAGCCAAATTTAGAATCAGGCAAAGAGGTCTGAATATAATGATGAGTATGAGCATCCACTCCGGGATTAACTCTTATTAAGCATTT
>CALAYY010000233.1 GCA_937895465.1 uncultured Clostridia bacterium
GGGACTGAAAGTGATATTAATATCAGAAGGCAGTTAAAGAAAAAGAAAGAAGGGCAGCTTCTCAAATAATTTCAATGTGTCATAAATAAGTATAAAAAGACATCTTATTGTCATTAATTTGTAATACTTGGTCTATAGACTAGAAGCCGTACTGTGTTGCAAATTTTTTATATGGAGCTAAAAATGTCTTTTATTATTTCTACTGATTCATGCTGTGATATTCCTTCAAAAAAACTGAAAGAACTAAATGTCAATTATATCTTTTTATCAACAGTTATTGACGGCAAATCGTCTATCTTGGACTATAACTCAGATGAAGATTATCAAAGGTTTTACAAAGAGTTATTGGAAGGAAAACTTCCTACAACATCACAAATTAACATATTTGATTTTGAAAAATATTTTTCTGATTTATTAGATAACAACCAAGGGGATTTGGTGCATATTTCTATTTCTTCTGGGCTAAGCGGTTCATATGGCTGTGCAATGACTGCTTCTAATAATCTCAAATCAAAATATCCCAATCGAAAGATTATAATTATTGATTCTTTAAGCGCATGCTTTGGACAAGCGACTTTGGTTGATGTTGCTGTTGAGTTAAGAGCAAAGGGCAAGAGCTTTCAGCTCACAACAGATATTCTAAATGATTTGGTTCCTAATATTCAACATTGGATTTTTATTAATGATTTGAAACATCTGAAACGGGGTGGAAGGATAGGAACAGCAAGTGCATTAATAGGCACAATTTTGAAACTTAAACCTGTACTTACATTAAACGATAAAGGGCAGGTCAAACTAGTACACAAAACATTTGGGGTTCAGAGAGCGTTAAAATTTTTTATTGAAAGTATAGAAAAATATGGGGAACAAGAAATTATATCTCATGGAGAAAAGATTCCTCTTAAGATTTATATTGGTCATACTGAAGACAAACAGCATGTAAATACATTAATGGACTTAATAAAGCAAAAGATAAAATGCTCATTTCATATTGGATATGCGGGCACAGTAATTGGCACGCATGTAGGTCCAGGAGCATTAGGAATATTTTTCTTAGGAAAAAAGAGAATTAAAGCTTAGAAAAGATAAAACCACCAGTTAATCTAACCTGGTGGTTTTTGCGCTTTTTTTATAACAATTTACGCACTTTCTAATCTTCTAATAATGTAAAAGCGGATTTATCCAAACCGCATTGAGGACAACTCCAGTCATCAGGAATGTCTTCAAATTTTGTTCCGGGTGCTATACCGCCGTCAGGATCGCCAATAGCCTCATCATAGATATAACCGCAAACGCATTCATACTTTTTCATTATTAACCTCCAAATGATATACATAAAGTTTAAATTAGTATTTAAAATTTGTCAATTTTAAAAATGTATTAATGTCACACATTTTTTTAACATCTTTTATAGGTTATAATTATATTATGGTTATAACAGCAAATTATGTTATAATTTTAAAAAAAGGAGATAACAGATGTTAAAGGAAATTGATATAGAAAAAATTAATACCAACCCTTTTGAGCTTATCGGAAAAGAATGGATGTTGATTGCAGCGGGCAATCAAAGTAAGCATAATATGATGACGGCAAGTTGGGGGACTTTGGGCGTGCTTTGGAATAAAAATATTGCAACCGTCTTTATACGACCTAGCCGCTATACTTTGGGCTTTGTTGAGAATAATGATTATTTTTCTCTTAATTTTCCTATTGACCGAAAAGTTCACAGCATCTGCGGCAATAAGTCAGGAAGGGAGATAGACAAAACAAAAGCCTGCAATCTTACACCTGTATTTTCTGATAATACAGTTTATTTTCAAGAATCTAGACTTGTTATAATATGCAAAAAGATATATTTCAGTACATTAGATAATTCAAATTTTCTAAATCCCGATATTGAAAAAAATTATCCAAAAAAAGATTATCACAAAATATTTATCGGAGAAATAATTAAGGCATATAAAAATAAATAATAAAAGGTCTAATAATAGGCTTACGCAAATTAGATATTCTGATGATTAGGCTTAATATTTATAACGTCAACTTTTTAAATTACATTTTGCAAGCTCGTTGCGTATCTTCGCAAGAGCTTTTTTTTCTATACGGGAAATATAAGAACGAGATATGCCTAACTTGGAAGCTACTTCTCTTTGAGTCATGCTTTTTTGTTCTCCCAAAGAATAGCGCATTTTTATAATAGTATATTCACGCTTATCAAGAACCTGTTTTATTATATCCATTATTTTGTCAAGTAAAATATTGTTTTCAACTTGATCAACAATGCTGTCTTCTTTAATAAAAAGTAAATCCATCAAAGTAATTTCATTGCCTTCTCTGTCAATACCTACCGTATCGGCTAAAGATAAATTAGTCCTATGCTTTTTATTAGCTCTTATATACATTAAAATCTCATTCTCAATACATTTTGCGGCATAAGTTGCAAGCTGTGTGCCTTTATCATGCGAGTATGTATTAATAGCTTTTATTAATCCAATACTACCCACAGAAATCATATCGTCAACTTCAGCCGCATTATTAAATTTCTTGACAATATGAGCAACCAGCCTGAGATTATGTCGAATTAAAATGTCCTTTGCTTCTGTATTGCCCTTTTTATGCAGCTCAAGATATTTTCTTTCTTCTTCCTGTGTCAAAGGTTTTGGAAAGGTGCCCTTATTATTAACATAGGAAGTAAAAAAGAATATCTTACTTAAAAATGTAAAAAGGTTTTCAACTATCATTAAGACCGCCCAACACAAGATAAAAATAGACTATACATATATATGAAAGATTTTGTCGAAAATTGCCTGTCCATATTCGTTGTTTAAGAAGATGCAATTTAGGAAAGAATATTTAATTATGTATTATTATGTTTGGATTATTATTTTAGCGTTAATATTTGGTTTGATTTTAAAAATTATAGGATGGCATGGAGACCCTCATTTTGAACTAGGCACCAATATTAATCTTAATGAATTAAAGGAAAGAATAAGGGCTTTATCTATTACCCACAAATTTACCAATCTAAAAAACGGTGTAATGGATATAAGCGTTATATCTTCAAAGATTCAAAAAGCATTTAAAATTATAAGCAAAAAGTCTGCCAACGGGTTTAACCTTCTAGAATTTGAAAGATGGCTATATGATAATAATTACTATTTGGAAGAGGTTATTAATGATGTTACACAAAAATTGCAAAATATACACAAATTGCCCAGATTTAAAGACCGTCCACGTATATATGAGCTTATAAATTATATCATCCGAAATAGTGACGGTTATTTGGAAAAAGAACGTTTAACTGAACTTCTTGATGTGTATCAGCAGGAATGTCCGTTAGAATATGAAGAATGTAAGCATATCAAGACAATTATTGATTATTGTTTGCTTGAATATGCCGCTATAATTTCTCTAAAAAGTATAACAATTAATAAAAATATTTTTAAGGCATGCTCAAACAGATACAAGCATAATATCCAGCAAAGCTTAAAAAACAACAGTTTTATTTACGGCATTAATCTTTGCAAAGACAGAAAGAAAATTGACACAATAGCTCAGCATTGTGAGAAGTTAGGTTTTAATTTTTCAGACCGATTAGATAATTTTAACCGTCAGATAATCAGATATAACATACTTATTTCTAATACAATAAATTCATTGAGAACAATGAATGAAGTTATTAATACTTCATTTGTTTTGAAAATCTCGCCTATAAACAAGATTATGTTGCATGAAGAGGCAGGTGTATATCAAAACAGCACAGAAGTTAGCAAGCTTTATTATCTTGAAACTTTGTCATTAGTTGCTAAGAAAAAAAAGCTTAACGAACTATTTTTGGCACGACATATGGTGGCGTTAAGCAATGCAAAAGCAAGTCATATTGCTCATAACTTGTTTAAAAGAGAATACAAAAAGTCTTATGCAGCATTATATGTTTTTGCAATAGCTTTATTTGCAGCTGCATTTAATGCACTGATAGCTTATTGGTTTTTTGCGCCTGTTTGGAAAGCCATATTATATTTTTTAATTTCCATGCCCATTTATTTATATATAACAACAACAATCATTAATAAGTTTTTATGTTCAATTATCAAACATAAGCCCTTATTGAGAGCTGATTTTTCACAAGGTGTTTCAGATGAATATCTTACTATGGTGGTAATATCTCAATTAATAAACGATAAAGATGAGCTTATAAAGGCAGTAGAAAATCTGAAAAAATTAAAAATCGTTAATAATTATCAGAACATCAGATTTTGTTTGTTAATAGATTTTATGACTTCTAATCAAGAAAAAACTTCGCAAGATGAGGAACTGTTAAGGTTTGCCCGTAAAATTTTTTATGAACAGCTTAACGATAAAGAATATAATATCTTTTGGAGAAAAAGAAGCTATATAGAAAGTGATAAAAATTTTTCTGGAGAAGAAAGAAAAAGAGGAGCAATTTCACGGCTTATATCTTTTTTGAATAATGGCGACGCTCTAGAAAGCTTTTGTCTAGTATTAGGCGAAACTAATCATAAAACCAAATATCTCATCATGCTTGATAGTGATTCTTATACCATGCAGTGTAAAGAGCTAATTGAGACAATGGCACATCCGCAAAACTGCAAATATGATTTGATGAGTTTTAAAATACATTCCAATCCTTTATCAACCACATCCACACCTTTTTCATATGCCTTCTCTGATAATAGAGGATATGATGTGTATTCATTTAATTGCGCTAATTTAAGTTCTGACATGTTTAATCAAGGCTTGTTTTTTGGAAAAGGTATTGCTAATGTTGAGAGGTTTTATCAAAAATTAAATGGAAAGATGCCTAAAAATCGTATATTAAGCCATGATATGATAGAAGGCGCATGGCTTAATACTATAGACAGTGATGCGGTCTTATATGAAAACACGCCTGCCGATATCAAGACCCATCTTAACCGTTCTATGAGATGGACTAGGGGAGATTGGCAAAATATCGGTTATTTGAAAAACAAGGTAAAAGACGAAAAAAATGACACGATAAAAAATCCGATTAACTTTTTATCAAAATGGCATATCTTTTCCAATATTAATTACAGTCTTATTTATATAAGCGCATTATTGTTGCTGTGTTTTTCAATTTTTACAGGAAAAGCATCATTAATTACTTTTGCTGTTTTTTTGAGCTTTGAATTCTTATTAACTATGTATTCCTTAATTTTTAATTCATTTAAAACACGGTTTACTTATGGGTTTTTTAGAGAATCAAAGCAAGCATTTTTACGAGCTGTAATATTTGCGGCTTGCTTGCCGTATATTGCGATTAATTTGTTGATATCAATAACACAATCCTTATACCGAATGATTGTTTCAAAAAAGAACATGCTAAAGTGGAATACTTATGCCCATTCATCAAATAAAAATGTAAACTCAATGGCTTTTTGGGTAAAAGAGTTTGCCTTGCCTTTTTTGATAATTTTTTGGTTTTTTATCGGATTATCTTATTGGATAAACGGACTTCACGGCTTATTCAATAGTTTATGGATTTTGTTATTTTTAGCGGCTATTCCTATAGCGTATTTTTCATCAAAGAAAACAATTGATGTTAATTCAATATCAAATGATGATAAACTGCTTTTAACTGATATCGCAAAAAAAACTTATGATTATTTTATAGATTTTGGTTTGAAATCAGATAATATGCTTGTATGCGATAACTATCAAGAAAATTATATTGCATGCTCGGCCAAACGAACTTCGCCTACCAATATAGGATTTCAAATATTAAGTGCAATCTGCGCTTATGACTTACAATTGATTGATTATTTTGAATTATATAATAATTTATTAAATATTATCAAAATGGTCTCTAAGCTAAAAAAATGGAACGGCAATTTGTATAACTGGTATGATACAACCAATCTTAAGATACTAAGAAATTATGTTTCAACTGTAGATAGCGGCAATTTGCTTGCGGCGTTGGTGGTAGCAAGACAAACTCTTAAGAAAAAGGATGTTTTATATATAAAAATCAAAAGGCTTATAGACAAGATGGATTTGTCCAAGCTTTATGACCATAACAAAAAGCTGTTTTATATAGGCACAGACACCAAAACCTATGACAAAATTCATTATAATCTTATGGCAAGTGAGGCTATGCTTACCAGCTTTTTGGCAGTATGCTTGAACAAAGTTTCAAAAGAGCATTGGCATCATCTTTCACGTGCTTTTGTAAAGTACGATGGAAACACATTGTATTCATGGAGTGGGGGAATGTTTGAATATCTGATGCCGTTCTTGTTCTTCAAAGCAGATAAGCACTCTATGCTATATCAGTCTTCAAAAAATTGTGTCAGTTCTCAAATTAGATATACCAAAGAACTAGGTTATAACATCTGGGGTATATCTGAATCACAATACTTTGCCACAGACAGTCAAAAGAACTATCAATACAGAGCCTTTGGCGTTCCTTTTATCGCCTTGAAAAACATGGATGACTCTTTGGTCATATCGCCTTATTCAACCGCCTTAACGCTTCAATTTGACCCTAAAAACGCTTTAAAAAACTTTCATAGATTAATTTCTCAAGGACTTATGGGAAAATACGGCTTATATGAAGCTATAGATATGACTCAACAACCTCATATCAATAAGACTTTTATGGCACATCATCAAGGTATGATTTTGTGTGCAATTAACAACATTTTAAATAATGATGTCTTGATAGACAGATTTATGTCTATGCCTGAGATAAAAGCTTATGAAATTTTGCTCTTTGAACCAGAAATTGATTTTGCATTAAAAAAGAAAATATTCAAGCCCATGCCCGAATTTGGACTTGAACCGATTAATGACATAATTACATTTCAGCCGACCTTGCCTGCTTATAATCTTCTTAGCAACGGAAGATACCACCTTGCTTTGGATTCTAAAGGGTACGGTTATTCTAGCTTAAACGGTAAAATTCTAAATAAAGAAAATAATTATAATCACGGTGTTAATATACATTTTGATGAACAGACAATATGTTTGATGGCGCAATCCCAAACGGTAATTCAAAACAGTTCATATAGTTTATATAAATATGAATACAATGGCTTAACATTTGAGTTAAAAATTGCAGTTATGCAAGATAATGACGGTGAGATCAGAAGCCTCACGATAACAAATGATAATCAAACAGAATGTTCTTGCCGTGCTGCTTTTTTTATTGAACCTGTCTTAACCTTTGCAGAAAGTTATTATGCTCATCCAGTATTTAATAACATGGTAGTAATGACCAAAAAATTGGATGATAATATAATTTATGCATATCGCAATAACGAAAAAAAGCCTATTTATCTTGCGGCTTCTGTTATAGAAGGAAATGCTTTGTATGAAACTAATAGATTTAATTTTCATTCTAGAAGCGGTTTAGGTTGGATTGATTTAAAGCAAGAAAGGGCAGACAGCTTTGGAGAGATTTTGGAGCCTGTTTTGGGTGCGATAAAGGATATAAAAATACCGACGAACAAAAAGGTGAATATTAATTATGTAATTACTGCCGGAAAAAGTATAAACAAACTAAAAGATGCCATAAGTTCGTATAGCTTGGAAGAAGCAATAGAAAAAGCTGTTGATACTTCTACTATATATTTAAAACAGCTTTGGACAACCTTTTCTCCAGAAAAAGATCTAATGTATACAATAAAGACTATGTTTGCACGTTTAAAAACTTGTGCAATTGAGTACGGCAACGATTATTCTGACCTATATGATGATGTAAAGATATTATTTAAAAACGGTATTAACGCCAACAGACCGATAATAACTTATATTTACAGGTCAGAAAACACCAATGACTTATTAAAGACTGTTGAGATATTCAGATTTTTATCTTCCTTTGGATTAAAAGTTACTTTGATTTTGATGTATTCCGAACCTGAAATGTATATTAATCCTTTATTAGATGAAATCAATCGCACAATAGACAGGCTGTCGTTAAGAAATATGGTCGACGAACGAAGAATTAATATTATTAATATTACACGGATTGATGAAAATCTTATTAATATATTAAAAAGAGTTTCTCAATACTATTTTGACGGTGTTTTCAAAAACGATACCAGCACATCTATTTATCCAATAAAAGCAAGGAAAAAAATTAAGCTATATCCTACAAAACCTATTAAAAATCCTAAGCTTGATCTTGAAATGGGTATAGGCGGATTTATTGATGAATCAGGCTATTATATTAATCTAACCAAAGAAAATACACCTCTGCCTTGGAGCAATATTATTGCGGTTGATGGTTTTGGAACAATTATAACAGAAAAGGGCGGCGGTTATACATGGTCGGATAATTCCAGAGAAAACAAGCTTACTATCTGGCAAAATGATGTTATTTTTGATAAAAGTTCAGAAGAAATAATCATTAGAGATGAAAATTCTAAGACATCATGGAAGGTAACAAAGGACAATATAGAACAGGCACAATATTCTGTTGTTCATGATTTGGGTGAAACTGTTTTTGAAACCTCATACAACGGTATTTTTTCAACAATGTCAGAATTTTTGGATATTGATGCAGGTGCAAAGATTTTTAATATCTGTCTTAATAATACATCTTTAGATGAGAGAAAAATAAGCCTTGCAATAAAGCTAGAAATTTCACTTGGAGTTAATCAGTATGAGCGGGGCGATAAGCTGTATTTCAAAAGAGAATACGGCAGGATATTTGGTTTTAATGCGGTTAACAAAGTAAGTGCATATTTAGGAACAGACCAAAAAAATTTTGACTATTTGTTTTCGTCATATGACTTTGATTATTGGAGTTCTGGAGGAGAATGGCTAAGATTAAGTTGTTCTAAGGCTTGTCTTGCTTTAAAGATTGATATCAATTTAAAACCTGATGAAACAAAAGAAATAAACTTTTGGTTATCTGATAAAAAATATGAGTTGAAAGATGTAATGACAATCAGGGATAAGTGCAAACAATATTATAAAAATCTGTCAAGTGTTAAGGTATTGACACCTTCAATAGAATTTAACAAATTTATAAATCGTTTGCCTTATCAAGTGCTTTGCTCAAGATTTTTGGGAAGAACTGGCTATTATCAGGCAGGCGGTGCTTATGGATTTAGAGACCAGCTTCAAGATTGCCTTTCAATTTTATATATTAACCCAGAATTGGTAAAAGAGCATATTTTAAGATGCTCTGCACATCAATACGAAGAAGGGGATGTTCAGCACTGGTGGCATCCTGAAAGAAAGGGAACACGAACTTTTATGACGGATGATTTGCTGTTTTTACCGTTGTTGGTTGCTGAGTATATAAAATTTACTGGAGACTTTGATATATTAGATGAAAAAACGCCGTATTTGCGTTCTCCAAAGTTAAGAGAAGGAGAACACACCAGATATGAAGAACCTGAAATTTCCCATATTACAGACACCATTTATATGCATTGTATCAAAGCAATTGAAACCGTTATCTTGAGAAGGAGCAATAGGGGACTTGCATTGATAGGCGGCGGTGATTGGAATGATGCTATGGATAAGGTAGGACACAAAGGAGAAGGAGAAAGTGTTTGGCTGAGTATGTTTTTATGCTATTGCATAAGTGAGTTTTTACCTCTTGTGCGGTCATCTGCTTTGATATCAGAATACAAAAATGAAATAATAGAATTAAAAAAAGCTGTAAGAGATTTTGGCTGGGACGGAGAATGGTATCGAAGGGCATATTTTGACAATGGATATCCTTTGGGAAGTATTGAAAGCAAAGAATGTAAGATTGATATTTTGAGTCAAGCATGGGCAGTTATTTCTAATATAGGCGATGAAGCAAGAGCAAAACAAGCATTGTTATCGGCTGACGAGCGTCTTGTAGACTATGAATACAAAATAGTAAAGTTGATGGATCCGCCTATAAAAGAGCTTGATGCAGGTTATATACAAAATTATCCAAAAGGTGTAAGAGAAAACGGCGGGCAATATACTCATGCGGCTATATGGTTTGCTCAAGCTATGATATTAAATGGACAAACAGATAAAGGCTATCAGTTATTGGATATGATAAATCCAATTAACCATACAACGACAAAAGAGGGTGTATTAAGATATAAAGGAGAGCCTTATGTAATAGCCGCTGATGTTTATTCTAATCCATTATTCTTAGGGCGTGCAGGTTGGACTTACTACACAGGTGCAGCTTCTTGGATGTATAAGGTGTTTATAGAAAATGTCTTAGGAATAAAAAAACGAGGACGCAAATTAATTATTGAGCCTTGTATACCCTCATCATGGAAAGAATGTGAAGTCATATATAACTATAACGGAAATGATATAAAAATTAAGATAGTTAATAAAGGGAAAAAAGAGACAACTATCAATATAGACGGTAGAATTTATCATAATATAAATTATATTACACTTAACCAATCTTTGAGCCAAAGTGAAATAGTGGTTGAAGTGTAAACATATGTTGTGTTATAATTGCTCTATGGATTTATTTAGCATGGCAGCTCAGACAATGGCGCCTTTATCAGAAAGAGTAAGGCCTGAATCTTTGGATGAATTTGTAGGACAAAAGCATATTGTAGGCAAAAATTCACTTTTACGCCGTGCAATCTCTGCCGATAAGCTAGGCAGCTGTATTTTTTATGGACCGCCCGGAACAGGGAAAACAACTCTAGCCAACATCATTGCTCATACTTCTAATGCCTATTTTGAAAAGCTTAACGCTGTTTCAAGCGGTGTTGCAGATGCCAAAAGAGTTATTGAAGAAGCAGAAAATCGTCTTAAGCTTTATTCGCAGCGAACATACCTTTTGCTTGATGAATGTCATCGCTGGAACAAGGCACAGTCAGACAGTGTTTTAGCGGCAATAGAAAAAGGTGTGATTATCTTTATAGGTAGCACGACTGAAAATCCATATGTATCTATGACCCGTGCTATTGTTTCTAGATGCCGAATTTTTGAATTTTTGCCTATTGAGCAAGAAGATATAACTGATTTTTTAAAACGAGCTGCAATAAGTCCAAAGGGCTTAGGCAATTTAAAGCTGGAAATTGATGATGAAGCTTACAAGCACTGGGCATGGGCATGTTCGGGGGACTTAAGAACAGCTCTTAATTCTTTAGAACTTGCCGTTATGACTACAAAACCTCAAAATGACGGAGTAATAAGGATTGATAAGATTACAGCTGAGCAATCTATTCAGACCAAAGCATTATCAATTGATCAATCGGTTTATTATGATTTTCTAAGCGCATTTTGCAAGTCCTTAAGAGGCTCTGATCCCAATGCAGCATTGTATTGGGCTAATAGATTGATTTTGGCAGGATGTGACCCTCTGGTCGTTGCCAGACGCTTAATAGTCCATGCAAGTGAAGATGTTGGACTTGCTGATTCTAACGCATCCTTACTTGCTGTTAATGCCTATATGGCAATAGAAAGACTTGGTATGCCTGAAGGCAATATCCCATTGACTCATGCCATAATTTATGTCTGTCTTGCTCCAAAATCGAATACGGTTGTTGCAGCAATGGGTGCTGTTCAAGATGCAGTAAAAAACACTAAGGACGACAATGTACCGCATTATTTGAAAGATAAAAATTATCCGCATGTCATTGATGACCAATCCGGATATAAATATCCTCATGATTATGGCGGTTATACAGAACAGCAATATCTGCCTGACAGCTTAAAGGGTGCAAGATTTTATAAACCGTCAGAAAACGGCGAAGAACCAAAATTAATTGAAAGACTGAAATATGAAAAAAATAAAAGAACAGAAAAAAAGTAACATACCCCTAACTTTCTTGGGATAAATATTTATATTCTTTACATGATAAATAGTTTATAGTATCAATATAACTAATAAATAAGAAAATTAAAGGAGATTATTATGAAGGAATTAAAAGGTACTCAAACCGAAAAGAATTTGAAAGAAGCCTTTGCGGGAGAATCCATGGCAAGGACAAAATATACTTTTTTTGCTTCTGTTGCAAAAAAGGCCGGTTATGAGCAAATAGCTGATATATTTTTGTCTACAGCCGCTAACGAAAAAGAACATGCTGAACTTTGGTACAAAGCTTTGGGTCTGATAGGGGATACCTCAGAAAACCTTATTTCAGCTGCTGCAGGCGAAAACTATGAATGGACAACTATGTATGCTGATTTTGCTAAGACAGCAAGAGAAGAAGGTTTTCCTGAAATTGCAACAAGAATGGAAATGGTTGCTAAGATAGAAAAGGAGCATGAGGAACGCTATAAAAAGCTTCTTGAAAATGTTCAAAACGATAAAGTCTTTGAAAGAGATGAAGAACAAGTTTGGATTTGCCGTAATTGCGGACATATATTCAAGGGCAAAAAAGTTCCCAAAGAATGTCCTGTATGCGCTCATCCAAAAGCATATTTTGAATTAAGAGCAGAAAATTATTAATTTAGTCAAATTTAATCACAAAGTCCCATTTTAGACAATGGGGCTTTTTTTTATACCTTTTTGGGTTTTTATTAAAATTTTTCTACAAAATAGTTTAAAAACCCAAAAAATGTTCAATAATTCTATAATTAAAAGTCTTTAAACTTTATAAGGGAGTTTAAGTATGAGAATTGAAAACAAGTTATTCAACAACACATTGTATATTGCCATTTATGGTGAATTGGATGAATATACTGCGATTTACACTAGAAACGAGTTGGATAAGTTAATAGACGGCAATGAAATGAAAAGAGTTGTAGTTGATTTGTCCGAGCTTACTTTTATGGATAGTACGGGAGTGGGAATAATGATAGGGCGTTTTAAG
>CALAYY010000234.1 GCA_937895465.1 uncultured Clostridia bacterium
AAAAGCTTGGGCGGGGCAGACGGGGCAGAGCATTTGTTTCTGACACAGGCGGGGGATATATGTCATATATAATTAAGCCTGATATGCCGCCACGATATTCTATGCTTATTAATCTTGCGGCAGGGCTTGCCGTTTTTGATACCTTGAAAGAGTATGGTTTTGAGCCGTTTTTAAAATATCCCAATGACATATATATCAACGGAAAAAAGGTGTGTGGAATACTGACTGAAACGCTTGCTGACGTGGATACTTTGATGTGGGCAATAGTCGGTATAGGAGTTAATGTCAATAATCTAATTGACCGAAATTTGAAAGAAATTGCGGTGTCTTTATATGATATTTCGGGCAAAAAGTTTGTAAGAGCTGAGATAATAAAAGAGATTATAAAAAACTTTGATTATTATTTGACTCAAGATATTGTAATGCAATATAAACAAAAATGTGCTATGATTGGTACTGATATTATAATCATTAATGACGATAACACTAAAAGTAATGTGATAGCAGAGGATATTAGAGAGGACGGATTATTAATTGTAAGCCGTGATGGACAAAAGCAGTTGGCTATAGGCGGCGAAGTAAGCGTAAGACCAAATAATTAAAATGAGGAATCAAAAATTTTTATGGAAAATGTATTAATAGGACATAGCAATGACGATTATACCGGCGTAAGCGTGGTTATATTTCCCCAAGGTGCGGTAGCAGGCGTTGATGTAAGAGGAAGTGCACCAGGGACTAGAGAAACAGACTTATTAAAATGCGGCAATTCTGTTCAAAAAGTAACTGCAATTATGCTAGCAGGCGGCAGTGCGTTTGGGCTTGACGCTGCGAGCGGAGTGATGAGATTTTTGTATGAAAAGGGCTGGGGCTTTAACAAAGGCAAGCATATTGTGCCTATAGTTCCGAGTGCAATATTGTTTGACCTAAACGACGGCAAATTGCATTTTCCTGATAACGAAATGGGTTATGTAGCATGCAAAAATGCTAAGAGTGATAACCTTGTAGGCGGAAAAATAGGTGCAGGCAAGGGTGCAACAGTAGGCAAGGTGCTGGGACTCTTTTATTCGTGCTGGGGAGGCATCGGAACGGCTTCAGTCAAAATTGGGCATGCTACTGTATCTGCTATGGTGGCTGTCAATGCTTTTGGAGATGTTTATGACTGCAACAACGGCAGGATTATAGCAGGCGCCAAAATAGGTGATGGAGAATTTTTGGACACGGCAAAATATATGATGACCAATGACTTAAGCTTGTATAAGGGCGGCGGTACTAATACGACTATTGGAGTAGTATTTACTGATGCAAAACTTAGTAAAGAACAAGCTAATAAGCTTGCAAGCATTTCTCATAACGGGCTTGCTATGTCTATCCGTCCTGTTCATACAATGCTTGACGGCGATACGATGTTTGCGGCTAGCTGCGGCGACATTGAGGCAGAATTTAACAGCCTTTGTGTAGGTGCGGTAGAAGCGGTAAGACTTGCCGTAATCAATGCGGTAAAACCTGTATAAACAATGATAGGCATTGACATTATTGAAATTGAGCGAATCCAAAAGGCAATAGACCGCACGCCGTCTTTTTTAGACAAAGCCTTTACAGAATATGAAAGAGAATATTATGAGAAAAACGGCAGGCAAACTAAGACACTTGCAGGCATTTTTTGTGCAAAAGAAGCGGCAGTAAAGGCTCTCAAAACAGGCTTTAACGGCATATCCCTAATGGATATTGAAGTTAGGCATACTAAGTCAGGCAGTCCCTATCTTAACTTTTTTGGAAAAGCTTTGGAAATAATCAAAGACAAACAAGCAGAACTTAGTATTTCTCATAGCCAAAAGTATGCGGTTGCTGTTTGCTTGATACAATAGGGACATGCCTTTTGCTTTTTTAAATTCTAAATTGACGGATTATTCCCTCTGCCATCATATCGCCCATTTCTAATGCTTGTGCCTGAACCAAATCAAATTGGGCAACACCTTTTTCATATTCATGACTTAGAATCTGAACTACTTCTGTTTCCAGTAGTTCCAAATGCTCAAACATCATATCACGCCATTCATTTTGTTTCCAATAAGGGTTGACAGCAGCCATAAACTTTGCAATCATTTCTGCGTTTTCAAACCAAAGTCTACGCTGTCTGTTGTATTCATTGGTGTTATGGGCTTTGGCGGCATCTACTAAGGCTGCTGCAATCAAAAGATGTTCGGTCAATAGTTGGGCATACTTTGAAGCACTGTTTCCATAAAAAGGTCTTAAAGCCTTTTCAAAATCGGCAGGGTTTCTAAGTAATCTTTTGGTTACGGGCTGCAAGTCAGGCAATTCTAAAATGCTGCTGATAACAAAAGACCTCGTCCACACAACATGTTCATCCCAAAGTCTTCTAAACGTATTGATAATATGTAACTGTTCGGGGTTAGTACATGTTTGTTCACTGTTGTTTCTATGATACATATTTTTCTCCTTATAATAAGTGATAATCAATACCATACTATGCGTCTGGTATTGTTTTTGATAAAGAGATAATCATATTATGATATAATAAGACAAGGTGAAATTATGTTTTTATATTCGTCCAAACAAATGAATGATATTGATCGATATAATGAAGAGGTACTAGGTGTTAGCACTGTTACGTTAATGGGACGTGCAGGCAAGGCTTTGGCAAGTGCGGTAAAAAGTGTGGCTAAGAAAAAAATTGCTATAGTCTGCGGAACGGGCAATAACGGCGGCGATGGTTTGGCGGCGGCGGTTGATTTGATCAAATCATCATATGTTATCGATGTGTTTTATATAGATGAAATCAAATCAAATGCTTCTATGTATTATTATAAGCAGCTTATAGAATACGGTATAAAGCCTTTAAAGGCTGTAGGGCAGGACTTCTCACAATATGATGTAATAGTTGACGCAATCTTTGGAACAGGGCTGAAAAAAGCAGTTGACGGCATTTATAAAGAAATTATACAAGCAATTAATCAAAGTAATGCCTATATTATAAGCGCAGATATTCCAAGCGGACTTAACTCTGATAACGGCTTGATTATGGGCGAATGCGTAAAAGCCGATGTTACCGTAACATTTGTTGGGTATAAATTGGGGCGTTTTCTTAATGACGGCATAGATGTGTGCGGACAAATTGTGCTTGATGATTTGAATGCGGCAATTTTAGAAAAAGAAAAAATCATTGAAGTGCCTGATAAGGTGGTTTTACCCAAAAGGGCAAGGGCAGCACATAAGGGTAATTTTGCTGGTATCAAGATAATTGCAGGAAGCGATAAAATGTGCGGTGCGGCATATCTTGGGCTTAGCTCGGCTAAAGCCGCACTACTTAGCGGTGCGGGTTTGGTTACTTTGGCAGTTCCTAGCTCTATAAAATGTGCTTATATGCCAAGGGTTACAGAAAGTATGCTGTACTTTTTGTCTGACCAAAATGGGCAGATAGTGTTTGATAAGGCAGAGATTGATATATTGCTGCAAAAAGCTGATGTACTCATAATTGGTATGGGTTTGGGCAAAAGCGAGCAAGTCAAAAAAATCATTGATTATGTGCTAAAAAATTTTGAATTAACAGTGGTCGTTGATGCAGACGGTCTTAACAGTTTGGACTTAAACAGTCTGCAAGATACTAAGAGCAAAGTCATAATTACTCCGCATGTGGGGGAGTTTGCAAGGCTTATTGATAAAAGCATTGAGGAAGTTAAGAATGACCCCATAGGCTTGGCAAAGCAATTTAGTAATGAATATGGGGTTATAACTGTTTTGAAAAGTAATTGCACTGTTATTACAGACGGCAATAGAGTTTTGGTTAATATCACAGGAACAGGAGCGCAAGCTAAGGGCGGCAGCGGAGATGTACTTTCTGGGTGTATGGGTGCGCTAGTTAAGATATTAGAGCCAATTGACGCTTGCTTTGTTGCTTGTTTTATTTGCGGACAAGCTGCAATTAACGCTGAACACCAAAAAGGCTCATACAGTGTTCTTGCTTCTGATGTTATAGATAATATCCCAAGTGTGATTAAGGGGCTTATTAGTTTATATTAATAATGATAATATGTTTTTTCAAAAGCAGTTTTATGTTATAATATTCAATATATATGGAGTTAATATGAATATCATTAGAGCTATAATAAATATAGTTAATTGTCCTAGTTATAAAACAAAAGACTATGTAAAAAGTAGAAATAGAATAAACAATATGGGTGAAGCATTAGAATTATTTATTATGGATGCTTTTTCTGGAGCTTTCTATATTGATGATGTTGAACAAGCTCAAGAAAGATATTTTAATGCATTTTCATATAAAGGGAATCAAAACAATCCTCCTGATTTAATATTGAAAGGTGGAGATGCAATAGAAGTTAAGAAAATTGAATCATCAGGGTCTGCTTTAGCGCTTAACAGTTCATATCCAAAGGCTAAATTATATAGCGATAGCCCTATGATTACATATGCCTGCAAAAATTGTGAAAATTGGGTTGAAAAAGATATAATTTATGCTGTAGGCGTTGTAAAGGATAATCAAATTAGTCATTTGTGTTTTGTTTATGGAATTGATTATGCAGCAAGCCGAGATGTTTACGAGAGAATAAAAGATGTTATTAAAACGGGTGTTTCCGATATTCAAGATGTAGAGTTCTCTGAAACAAATGAGTTAGGCCGAGTTAATAAAGTCGATCCATTGGGGATTACATATCTTAGAGTTCGTGGGATGTGGCATATTGAAAATCCAATAAAATTATTTAGTTATGTTTATCAACCAATAGAAAAGATTGATTTTAAATTTTTTGCTATAATTAATAATGATAAATTTAATACATTTGATGAAAAAGATATAAAAGAGCTAAAGGAATGCAAAAATTTAAGCATTAAGGATATAAAGATAAAAGAGCCTGATAATCCAGCAAGATTAAAAGACGCTAAGCTCATAACATATTTGAGGTAAAAATGAAGATAGTAAGTTTGTTTTCAGGAGCTGGCGGTTTAGACTTAGGGTTTAAAATGGCTGGCTTTAATATTATTTATGCTAATGAATATGATAAAAGCATTTGGGAAACCTATGAAAAAAATCATAAAATTGATTTGGATAAAAGGGATATAAGAATAATAGAATCACAAGAAATTCCTTCCTGTGACGGAATAATAGGTGGTCCTCCTTGTCAAAGCTGGAGTGAAGCAGGAGCTTTAAAGGGGATAAGAGATGAGAGAGGAAAACTTTTTTTTGAATTTATTAGGATTATAAAAGATAAACAACCTAAGTTTTTTGTAGCAGAAAATGTTTCAGGCATATTAGCTGATATACATAAACTTTCAGTTGATAATATTATTCAATGTTTTAAAGATGTTGGATATAATGTTGAAATTCACTTACTAAATGCTAATGATTATAATGTCCCTCAAATAAGAAAACGAGTATTTTTTGTAGGGTTAAGAAAAGATTTTAATTATAGTTTTAAATTGCCCCCAAAAACTACTTATAAACCTACATTAAGAGACGCTATTTATGATTTGAAAGAGTTGGCTATACCTGCTAAGTCTAATAACTTAACAAATGGGTCAAAATGTATTATATCTAATCATGAATATATGACTGGCGGTTTTTCTACTATATACATGTCAAGAAACAGAGTAAAGAATTGGGATGAGCCTTCCTTTACTATTCAAGCTGGCGGAAGACATGCTCCAATACATCCGCAAGCTCCTAAAATGCTTTTTGTTGAACAAAACAAAAGAATATTCGTTCCTGGAAAAGAAAGTGAGTATAGACGGCTAAGTGTAAGAGAATGTGCCCGAATTCAAACCTTTTCAGATGATTTTATTTTTTACTATGATAAATTATCAGATGGATATAAAATGGTAGGAAATGCTGTGCCTGTAAAATTAGCTAAAACTATTGCTATGCAAATTAATAAATGTTTTATTTAATAAATTTTTATACCTATTATAAAATCTAATAACTACAAAAAAGGACAGATGTTGCCATCTGTCCTTTTGTAATTATTTCTATTATTTAATCTTAATACATTCCATCCATGCCGCCAGGAGCTGCAGGAGCTGCAGGTGATTTTTCGGGAATGTCAGCAACAACTGCTTCTGTAGTTAATAACGAAGAAGCAACGCTTGCTGCGTTTTGCAATGCCGAACGGGTAACTTTGGTAGGGTCGATTATGCCCTTAGCTACCATATCGCCGTATTCGCCTTTTAATGCATCATAGCCGTAGTTAGCGGTCTTGCCTTCTAATACCTTGGATATGATTACTCCGCCGTCCACACCTGCGTTTTCTGCGATTTGCTTTAGGGGAGATTCGATAGCCTTTAATACTATTGCAGCGCCAGTCTTTTCGTCTCCGCTTAACTTAGATACAAGCTTTTGCAAAGCAGGAATAGCCGCCAATAATGCAACACCGCCTCCAGGAACAATACCTTCTTCTACAGCGGCACGTGTAGCAGCCAAAGCGTCTTCTATTCTGAGCTTTCTTTCTTTCATTTCTACTTCGGTAGCAGCACCTACATTGATAACAGCTACACCGCCGGATAACTTAGCAAGGCGTTCTTGCAGCTTTTCTCTGTCATAATCGCTTGTGGTTTCGACAATCTGAGCCTTAATAGCTTTTATTCTTGCCTTAATGTCTTCGCTTGTGCCTGCACCTTCTACTATAGTAGTGTTGTCTTTGTCAATCTTAACCTGTTTTGCTTTGCCCAATTGGTCAAGCTTGGTTTCTTTGAGTTCAAGACCCAACTTTTCGGTGATTACCTGACCGCCAGTCAAAATAGCTATGTCTTGCAACATTGCCTCTCTTCTGTCGCCAAAGCCGGGAGCCTTAACAGCAACACAAGTAAATGCACCGCGAAGCTTATTGAGAATAAGTGTAGCCAATGCTTCGCCTTCTATATCTTCTGCAATAATCAAAAGCTTGTTGCCGCTTTGAACAACCTGTTCTAATACGGGCAAAATCTCTTGGATATTGCTGATCTTTTTGTCTGTGATAAGGATAAGGGGATTATCCAAAACAGCTTCCATTTTTTCGGAATTGGTTACCATATAAGGGGAAGCATAACCTCTGTCAAACTGCATGCCTTCTACTACAGAAAGCTCAGTTTTCATGGTCTTGCTCTCTTCTACAGTAATAACGCCGTCTTTTCCAACCTTTTCCATAGCTTCTGAAACGAGCTTGCCTACTTCTTCATCTCCTGCGGAGTTAGAAGCAACTTGGCTTATGGATTCCTTAGAATCAATTGGCTTAGAAATCTTTTTGAGTTCGGCTACTACTGTCTCGGTAGCGGCAATAATACCCTTTCTTATAATAATAGGGTTAGCGCCTGCGGCTACGTTCTTTAGACCTTCTTTGATGATTATTTGAGCCAAAAGCGCTGCGGTAGTAGTACCGTCACCTGCGACATCATTGGTCTTGGTTGCAACTTCTTTTACAAGCTGTGCACCCATGTTTTCAAACGGATCGCTAAGTTCAATTTCCTTTGCAATGGTTACACCGTCATTGGTAATAAGCGGTGAACCAAACTTTTTATCTAAAACTACATTGCGGCCCTTAGGTCCGAGCGTTATTTTGACGGTATTAACCAGAGTATCTACGCCCGCTTCAAGTGCCTGTCTTGCTTCTGAACTTGTTTTGATTTGTTTAGCCATATAATATTCTCTCCTTTAAATCTGTATTCGATTATTCTACAACAGCGAGTACATCGCTTTGACGCAAAATAGTAACATCTTTGCCGTCAATTTTAAATTCGCTGCCAGCATACTTGCTGTACAAAATCTTGTCACCGACTTTTAGCTGCATAACAACATCCTTGCCGTCAACAAGTCCGCCGGGACCTACTGCAATAACTTTTGCCAATTGCGGCTTTTCTTGTGCAGTGTTAGGTAACACTATGCCACTCTTGGTCTTTTCTTCGGCCTCAACGGCCTCAATAACAATTTTGTCAAACAAAGGCTTAATCTTCATAGATTATCCCTCCTTTTATATAGATATTTTTTTTGACTATTTTACTGACTTGGTTTATTTTTCCAAAAGTCAAAAGATATTATACAATATCAACCTAAAAAATGCTAGTATTTTAGTAAGTTTTACACCCTTAAGGCGTGCTTTTAGTGTCACAATTTGGTATAATTTTTTTATGATGAACAAACAAAAGAATGATATTAATTTTGAAACAGGGGATAATCTCAATCCTGTATTTGACAAATGGGATGACAGGTTTATGCAAGTGGCACACCTTGTGAGTAGCTGGTCGTCTTGTATTAGACCCAACCGCCAAATCGGTGCGGTCATAGTGCAGAATAAGCGGATAATTGCTACAGGTTACAACGGCGCGCCCAGCGGTATTAAGACCTGTGCTGAAAAAGGCTATTGTATGCGCGAGCGGTTGGGGATAGAAAGCGGTACTCGTACCGAAATGTGTTATGCCGCCCATGCCGAACAAAATGCAATAGTTCAGGCTGCAAGACTGGGGATTTCTATAGACCAAGCGACTCTTTATTGTACGCATCAGCCTTGCGTAACATGTGCCAAACTAATAATCAACAGCGGAATACAAAGGGTTGTTTATGAACAAGGCTATCCGGACGCATTTGCAAGAGAGCTTTTTTGTGAAGCTGGGGTGAGACTGGAACAGTATAGTAAGAAATGAGAGGGATATCAATACTTTCCCCTCCATATGTTCTCCAAAACTCACATCAATATTCTTGTTATTTCAAAAATAGACTTCAATGACAGGAGGTAAAGGTGAAAAGAATCTTTGATAGAAGAGTAGAACAAGTTATTGAATATTCTTGCATGAAAGATATAAAGCACATGGTTATTTATTATTTAGATTTACCTTTTGTGCTTGGAATCGATATGCCATATCACGAAATGACAATAAATAATTGCTATGTTGAATTTCTTCAACCAGTAAATCGTTTTATTACTTTTTTCTCAGAGAAAAAATGGCAAGATACTAAAGACCTTCCTGGAAAAACTGTTATTAGTGTTACCCCGACAAGTGACGGAGTAAGGTATACATCTGAGATAAGTAAAGTATGTATTTTCATTGAGATAAAAGACGATGAATACGATAATGTATATTCCATCTTTAAAGCAGATAAAGATCAAAGAGCAATTTTGCTCCATAACATAATGTATATATTGAGAAATAAATTGACTGAGATACGGACAGATACTTTTGATTTGGATGTTTCTCAATTTGGTGCAGAAAGAGTTATGTTACTATCTCATGATAATAGTTTTGAAACATTTGAGGCAGACCATTTTATAATTTCCCCTAAATATAAATACAAAAAAGAGTATCAGTTACCCGTTGGAGGTACAGAGCAAGTTAATGGTAGTTCTGTAATAATCTGGCGTTATTATGCAAAGAAATGCGAGATAGCGTTTAATGAGTACCAAAACTTGGACTGTATTTTATTTGCAGGAATCACCTTTGAATCATATGCATCATATTTACTTCATAAAAATGGACTGTACGACAAATATTACTCTGATAATGTGAACCCAGGTTTTTTTGATATTATTAAGTATTTAAAACAAGAAAATGCTATTAACAAGGAACGATATATATTATTAAAAGGATCCTTTGGTCAGATCAAAGATTATCGAAATGATGTGGTACATGGAAAAATCAATTCAATAATGCAAGAAAGAAATAAAGCAATAATTGCGTACAACTCTGTTGTTACAGCATTTTCAACGATTCAGTTTGAAAACTCAATTGGTAAACATATGAATATCAAAGCTGAAAGTGAAAATATGAATGAGTTAGTTAATAAATTTAGAAATAAAGATTATTCTTGTTTAGATGGCTTTAAGAAAAATATAGTTAATAATATATTTGTAATGTGTTCAACGTATTATATTGGACTTATAAATTATTATAAAAAAGATTATGATGAAGCATCAAAATGTTTCGAAAAATGCTGCAATAAGAAACGTTTCTTTGTTCAATCATTATATAATTTGTGTAAAATAAGTATAGCGATTAATAGCGATGAAAAATTAGTAAAATTTGCGAATGAATTAAATGATTACATCAATAGTGGTCAAGCCTCAGATCAAGAGATTGATTATTATAAGCAAATATGGCCCAAGGAAGAAGGCTTTCTCAAGGGGATATGATACTTGACATAGAAATAACATTTAGACATGCCTAGAAAAATGAGAGAAAAAAGCTTATTTCATGCTATGGTCAAGGGGACGGTGAACTGCACCCAAAAAAGTGGAGATGAAAATTAGTCATGTGATATAATATAAGAGGAAAGGGGTATCATATGAAGAAGCGACAAGGATTGAATAGAGAGCTAAAATTACAGATATGCAAAGAGCGTTTTGAAGAGGGAAAATCCACAAACGAGCTTGCAAAAAAGTATAATGTCTGCCAACGAACAATAATCCGTGCAAGCAATGAATATAGAAAGAGCGGCGAAGAAGCTTTTGCCGAAAAGAATAAAAAAGCTAAGCCTGAAGAAAGCCTAGAAAATAAGATAAAGCGGTTGGAAAAAGAAAATGAGTTTTTACGAAGGATACAAAAGGAGCTTTTGCCGTACGCAAAAAAAAAGTAATTTTTGAAGTAATAACCGCTTACCGTAAAGAATACACGATAAGTTATTTATGTAAACAACTTAATGTATCGGTAAGCGGATATTACAAAAGCAAAAAAGCCTTAAAACCGATTGATGATGAGCGATGGTATAAGATAATAGCCGGGATAAAAATGGTTTTAGGGAAGTATATGGCTATAGGAAGGTAACCTTTTGTGCTCAAAAAGAACTGGGACTCGTTGTAAACCATAAAAAAATCTACCGTATAATGGTAAAATATGCACTATTAAGCAAAATACGGCGGAAGAAAAGCAGTAATTATAGTAATTACGATGAAGGCTTTATTAATATTTACGACAACGAATTGAACAGAAGATTTGCTCAAGATATGCCGAATAAGGTTTGGATGCAGGATATAACAGAAATAAAGCTAAAGGACGGCAAGCTGTATATGGCAGCGGTAATGGATGCGCATAGGAGCGAGTTGGTCAGCCTGCAATACTCTATGAATAACAATGTGGATTTGGTGATGAGTGCAGTGCGGACAGCGATAAAGAAGAGAAAATGTGAATTAATACATAGTGACCGAGGCTTTCAATATACAAGCATGCCTTACAAAAAACTGATGGAAGAATGCGGAATAAGAATATCCATGAGCCGACCTGCTAATCCGAAAGATAACGCGCCTATGGAGAGCTTTTTCGGAGTTCTGAAAACTGAATGCTTATATCGAATAAGGCCAAAAACAATTGCAGAAGCGATATCCTTAATAGAAACTTTTGTGGGATATTATAACAATGAACGCATAATTTTGAAGTATGGCGGTGCGCCAAAAAAATGCTTACTCCCCTAGGGGAGTAACTAACAACAAAATATCCTAGTGACTAACTTCTTTTTCTACCATTTTGGGTGCAGTTCATGTGATATTTGACATGGTGAAGATATTGGTAAACGAAAAGACTAAGATATTAGCAAAGATAATTATTGGATTAATATTAATTCAAGGTATCAGAATTGCTTTGAAACTGTATGTGTTTATCTTTATTGAAAGAACACTTTTTACAGATACCATTATAACGGCTTTATTTATGACTGTTTTGGTACTTATCGGTGTTACAATCGCAAAAAAGAAAGGCATCTCACTTTCTGTATTCCCAACTAGACACAAAATAATCTATGTGATAGTTACTATTGCCGCTTTGGCACTGCTTATTTCAACTCCGTTTATTACAGGAGAAAAACCGCTTTTTATTGTATCTTCACTGGTGTTTTCGTCATTGATAACACCAATATTTGAAGAATTGATATTTAGAGGGTATGTTTGGAATAAACTTGAAGAAAAGTTTAAAAGCAAACTTACTGTCTATATTATCACGACGCTGTTATTTGCGATATGGCATCTTGGCTATATAGATACAGTTATATTTAGGGCAGGGGCAAGCAATATAACATTTATAATGCTGATGAAAGTTGTCACAGGGTTATGTTTTGGGATTGTGTTAGGTGCAGTTAGATGTAAAACAAAAAATTGCTATTCTACTATAATCCTGCACGGCGTAATGAATATGTTTGGCAGATAAGTTATAGGTTTTTTAATTTCTTAATAATGCAAATTTAAGTCTTCCAAAATCGGCTTCCCATAGGTTGAAACCCACTTAACAAAACATCTATTACGGCTGGCGTTTTCAGCTATTAAGCACCAACTATACTGGAAAAGTTTATTGATAAAGGTAAATATAAAGCTATTAAATTATGCTATAATAAAAAAAAGAACATTTTAAAAAGAGAGGGTTTTTATGACAGAATATAAGGTTATATTTCATATTGATGAGATTAATAAGTGGAAGCTTTTGTTAAATAATGTTATTAACTTATTAGATGCCGCAGAAAATGATAAGTTTTATATTGAGGTTTTGGCTAATTCGGAGGCGGTTAAATATTATGATACAAAGCAAAATCTGCAAGCTGATATTGACATTATGGAAAATTTGAACAAAAAAGGTGTAAATTTTGTAGCTTGTAATAATGCATTAAGAGGGTTTGATATAAAAAAAGACACCCTGATTAGTTTTGTCAAAATTGTTCCTGCAGGAGTTATGGAGCTTGTAAAAAAACAAAGTGAAGGATACTTTTATATAAAACCATAAATAAGTTTTTGGTCATTTAGTGAGAATAAAGAATTGCCTATTTAGCTTATTATTTAGGATAAGAAGCATAAATA
>CALAYY010000235.1 GCA_937895465.1 uncultured Clostridia bacterium
AAGGTTTTTCTTGGTGTGATAAAGTGTTGTTTTCAGCAGAATTTTGTTCTTCAGTCTTTTCATCGGGAACAAAAAAAGGCTTTTCAGCATTTGAAGTTGCATACTCAATTGGTTTTTTAGTCATCTTGCTCTCCTAGATAATAGTATTAATAATTATATATCTTATATTTGACATATGATGTTTTTTTCCGTCAAGATTTTGTAACGGATATACTTTGGTCTTTTGTATTAATAGGTATATCACAATAAAATTCCACACCGTACGGGACATTGTTAACACCAAATTTTCCGTTATGCATTTCGATAATAGCCTTGACAATGCTAAGCCCTATGCCGTATCTTCCTTCGCTGCGGCTTCTTGCCTTATCAGACTTATAAAACGCAATCCAAACCTTTTCAAGATCGTCTTGAGAAATTTGATTTCCGCTGTTAAACACGGACACTCTGTAAAAATCAGTATTCAAAACCTTGCCGATTATGACAATTTGACGGTTTTCGTCAATATGGCTTATGGCATTATTGAGATAATTATTGACAACCTGTTCAATGCGTAAAGGATCTGCCAAAATCTCACAAGGCTCCAGATGTGTTTCAAGGTTTATTTGCTTTTGGTCAATTATTGTAGAATACCTGTCGGCTACAGTATATACAAGTTCTTCGATTTTAAAAACTGACCGTTCTATTGAAAATGTTCCGCTTGTATACTGAGAAAGGTTGAGAAGATCATGTACAAGCTTGGTCATTTTGGTTGTTTCATCCATAATAACATCACAATAATACTCCCGCTTTTCCGCTGATTTTGAAACCATGAACTTTAGGGATTCTGCATAGCCTTGTATTATAGAAAGCGGGGTTTTGAGTTCATGACTGACATCAGATACAAACTTTTTACGCATTATTTCTAGACTTTTTTCACGTTCAAGCTCTTTGGTTAATTGCTCATTCTTTATTTTGAGTTCGTCTATCGAAGTCTTTAATTTGTCGCTCATCAAATTGATGTTTTCTGCTAGCTGTCCTAATTCGTCATTTCTTTCTATCTCAAGCTTATGTCCAAAATTGAGATTGGCAAGTTCGTAAGTCAATTTGTTCATACTCACTATAGGTCTAGTAAAAATACGTGAAAACAAAAAAGCCCAAATAAGCGATAGAAATATTGCGGCAATACTGACTATTCGTGTAAATACATTGGTTACATCAATACTTTGATGAATGGTGGTAAGATGCGTTCTTACTTCCAACTTGTATCCGCCGTAGTTTTGATAAATATTACGAACATAAACAAGATAATTTATGCCCGTGTTTTGCTCTTCGCCTGCTTTTTCATAAAAAGTTCCAAAACTATCCGAGCCGTTTACTTTACTTGTAGTGATTGCGGTAAAATCTGCATTATCAGAAGGATAAAAAACAATATCGCCCTTATATATAATTATCTGGACATTATTTTTTTCAGCTTGATTACTCAATATGTCAAAAAGTTCTTTCTTTTGTTTGCTTTCTATATCATCAGGTTTTATTTTTTTGCTGTCTATATCACGGACAATGTTTTTGGCGGTGTTGGATAATAACTCTTTTGTGTTATTTAATTGAATAGTGGTTAAAAAAATCTGTTGGGCAAGCGTAACCAGTACTCCGAAAAGTACAAGCACCATACCAAAATGCAAAAACAGTCTTAACCAAAGTGTCTTAAATCTCAAAAGTTATTTCTTCCCATTATATTTTTTATGATGATTATAAAATACTGCTCTTAGACCTCAAACTTGTAGCCGTATCCCCGCACTGTCTTTATGTACCTATCCCCATAATCACCAAGTTTAATTCTCAATCTTCCTACATGAGTATCAACCGTTCTGTCTCCGCCGTAATAATCATAACCCCAAACCTGCATTAACAGCTTTTCACGGGTAAACAGCCTGCCGTAATTTCGTGCAAGGTGCAAGAGAAGTTCATATTCGATGGGAGTAAGGTCAACTTCTTTGCCTGCCAAAACAACCTTGTGAGTGTCTATATCAATTCTCAAATCGCCCTGCTCTATTACATTGCCTGAGGCAGAATCCATTTCAAGACGCGCCCGAATTCTTGCGAGCAATACAGATAATGAAAAGGGCTTGGGGATATAATCGTTTGCACCTTTTTCAAAACTTTCCAGCTCATCCATTTCTTCGCTTCTGGCAGTAAGCATAATGATTGGAACAGTAGATTTTTTTCTGATTTCCTTGCAGACCTTCCAACCGTCCAGATAAGTTTTATGTCCGCATCCTGCTCAAACTTTTCCAAAGCGACCTTTCCGTCTTCGGCTTCTACAACTTCATATCCAGCATCGTTAAGCCAGTCTTTGATTAATGTGCGAAGTTTTGACTCATCGTCCGCAATCATAATTTTGATTTTTTTCATACAATCTCTCCAAACTCATATTTTAAAATAACAGTTTCAAAAATACAAATAATTTTGATTAAAGATTAACACAATCCATAAACATTACAGATACATCAATGTCACAATTTTGTCACAGCGTAAAACAAAATAATTTTATATATTTATTAATTTTATTATATAATTTATTGACAAAAATATCAAAAACTGTTATATTCACTATGTTTATTTTTACTAAACAGTAAGTTTAATTATACTAAACTCATTAAACAAGATGTTTACATATACTAAACTCTGTTTAATAACGAGGGAAACTATGAATATAGGCATCAAACTCAAAGAATTAAGGCTAAAAGCAGGGCTTACCCAAGAAGAACTTGCAGACAGATGCGAGCTTACCAAGGGGTACATTTCTCAGCTTGAAAATGACCTTACAAGTCCTTCTATTGCCACGCTTGAAAATATATTATTGGCGTTGGGCAGTAACATTAAGAGTTTTTTTGGCGGAATAAAAGAAGAAGAAAAGGTAGTTTTTAGAGATAGCGATTATTTTGAAAAGGCGGCGGATAATCACCGGATAATCTGGCTAGTGACCAACAGCCAAAAAAACGAAATGGAACCAATAATCTTAGAGCTTAATTCTGGTGCAAAGATGGACGACGATATGCCGCACGAAGGTGAAGAATTTGGGTATATCTTGAGCGGTACTGTAGTTCTTAATATAGGGGGCAAAAGCTATGAACTTCATAAAGGCGACACCTTTTATTATACTGCAGACAAAATACACTATATAGAAAATACAGGAAAAGAAAAAGCGGAGATTATTTGGGTAACCTCTCCTCCTAACTTTTAAAAACAGCATGAAAAATTACAGCACTCTGATATATTATTTGGAGTGCTTTTATAATATTAAAAAACAAAATTATATCAATACTAAGTCTATAGGAGATCCAAAATGGCAGAAAGAGAAAGATTCAGAGCCGATAAGATTATCGAGTTGAGAAATCTAGTCAAGGTTTTTGACGGGATAACCGTTGTTGACGATGTCAATCTCAATATAAGAAAAGGTGAATTTGTCACCTTTTTAGGACCGTCAGGCTGCGGCAAGACTACAACGCTTAGGCTTATTGCAGGCTTTGAAAAGCCGACAAGCGGCAAGGTATTTATAGAAGGTGCAGACGTCACTGAGACACCGTATTTCAAAGATATGCGCTGTTTCCTCATCTCAATGTTTTTGGGAATGTGGCATTTGGCTTGAAGCTCAAAAAAATCCCTGCAGGAGAGGATAAAAAAGGCAAGCAGGTTTATAGACATTACACAAGAGAAGAAATACAGGAAAAAGTAAAAAATGCTTTGAAGCTAGTTAATTTGGCGGATTATGAGCATAGGTATGTAGATAGTCTTAGCGGCGGTCAGCAGCAAAGAGTGGCGATAGCAAGGGCTTTGGTCAACGACCCCGAAGTTTTGCTTCTTGACGAACCGTTGAGCGCACTTGATCTCAAGATGAGAAGAGAAATGCAAATTGAACTCAAGCGTATGCACAAAGAA
>CALAYY010000236.1 GCA_937895465.1 uncultured Clostridia bacterium
CTTTATCTGCCACACTCACTGCATTCACTTTGTCCAAATCAAAATCACTCAAATCACCATCACCATCTGGAATGGTAGGGTCGGGAGGAGCAGGCATGTCAGGAATGGTGTAACTGAGCGTGGGCAATGTGCCGAATGCTGCTGTTGCGCTGTTGGAATATATTATATGTGCTTCGATAGCTACATAAATGCCGTCAGGGATTGGTACATTGCTGGGATTGCCCTCACGGTCATTGATCATAATTCTGAGCGTCGTAAAGTCCGGATAATTATTAAGGTCAATTACGCCTGTAATAGTTTGAGCGTCTGCTGTAAAGCTTAAGTTAATATCCTCATCAATATTATCTGCAGAGGAGCCTGTACCTTTGACAGGAAGAAGTGTCACACCATAGGTTTCCAAATTGGTTTTTTCGCTGTCAATATTCGTCAATTTATAGTGCAGATATCTATGAGCAGTAATATCCCATGCACTTGTTTGAGAATCAAAGCCCCAGTTCTTTTCGCTATAGGCACTGGTTGCACCCATATATAATGCGCTAGAAAGAGTCTTTGTCTCTGAATTGAATAGTGATGTAAGCGTTTTATGATTGTTTGAACCGTATAGCGGTGCAAAATCAGCAATATCAAACACGCTTGTCGGTTGGGCAAGCGTTGCTTTTGTAATTGTTACGTCTGCAGCTCCCAACATTGTGCCGTGTGTGTTAAAGCGCATATATACGCCTTTGAGCTCTTTTTCTTCACCGCTGACAATATCATACAATGCCTCTGTGTCTTGAATAACCCGATATGTTCTGCTAGCACCGCCGCCTAATGTGTAGTTTGTGTCGCTGGCATAACCGTCACCGTGGTGAACATTAGTCGGTCCAAGTGAATCACCTGCTCCGTCAACGCTCGCAAGAATGATTCTCACATTTACGGGAGTTTCCAAATTGTTTTTAACTGTAACAGCAAATTGATTATACTTAATACTCCAGTTTGTTACACGCCAAAAAACTGATTCATATGTTTGATTGGATTCTTCTTTGGTCACGCGAAATGTAGAATCTGCTTTTACTTGTGCTGCACCTGTGGTTTCGTCTGTTGCTGCTGTTGTACTGCCATGATTATAGATAGTATAATTAGAGTCAGCATATAGTGTAGCATCATTACCCCCTGTAACGTACAGACCTGACAATGTAGCGCCTGCATCTGTTTTTGAGCTGTTATCATCTTTTGGCTGTTTACATGCAAACAAAGCAGATGAAGCACTACATAATAAAAATGTTGCTAACAAGACCGATAAGATCTTTTTTCTCATTTTCCTCTCTCCTATTATAATTTTTTCTATATTTTTTCGGCTCATATCGTCTTGAATTAGCTTAGTAATGGAAGGAAAGTCTTTTTTCATCATGAGAGCCGATTAATACCAAAAGCTGCTATATATAACTACATGAATTTTTTTCATTCCTTATTAATTGGCAAAACGTTATGAGGAGAAATCCATGATGGCTTCAAACCCTTTCTTAGGTTGATACGTCTCGTTGAACAATAGCGGCCAATTTTTGCGGTTTTTGACTGGAAAATTATCCAACCAGGTATGGTCGTCTGCCACTCCCCATGTTGTCACGCTTGTAACATGCTTAGAGAATTCTCTGCAAACTTTGTAAATACTCTTATACACTCTTGCTTGCGCCTCTTCTAGTTCAGGTGTAAGTGCGGCAAGCCGTGAATTATCGTCCTTATGAATAGATATATCAAGCTCTGTGATATGGACTTCAAGCCCTTCCGCAATGAAATCTTGAATTGCTTTCTTGAACTCGCTTTCTTTGTAGGTGTGGATGTTATAATGCCCTTGCATTCCAATGCCGTCAACACGAATTCCTTGCGCTCTGATATTCCTTATCATCTTAATAGCACGGTTGCGCTTGGCTTGATTGTTCATGTTATAATCATTGTAAAATAATTTTATATTGAGGTTGTTTTCTTCAACGGTCTTTTGCGCCTGTCGGAATGCTGTTAAAACAAAATCCTCGCCTGCGATGTCATAAAAAAAACTTGCACCGCCAGAACCGTCTTTTGAACTGCGATATATGCTGGATGAATTGTCGTTATCCGTTATTGCTTCATTGACTACATCCCATGCGTAAATAACATCATCGCCGAAATGTTTGATTGTTGCATCTACATGGTTTTCAATATGTGTTAAAAGGGAATCCTTAGGTGTAGAACTGTTGATATAGTTTGGTACTGCACTGGTATGATGCCATACAAGCGCATGCCCTCGCATGCCTATATTAAGCTCCTTTGCTTTTGCAACAAATGCATCTGCTTTTTGATAGCTTGTTTGGTATGCATTAGGACGAATATATGCCCACTTCATCTCATTTTCTGCTGTCATGCTGTTAAAATGCTTATAAATCTCTTGATATTCTGGAAGATCTAATAGCTCATAATTAATAGCAAAGCCTATTTTGAAATAGTCTGCATATTTTTCATACAAAACCTTAGAGTCAGCCTCTTTGCCACCTCCGCAAGCCATCAACCACCCTAGCTGAGTGATTACCATTGTAATTGCCAAAAAAAATTTTGCTAGTTTTTTCATCTATACTCCCTCTTATCAATACTGCTTATTTTCTGTTGTAAACTGCTGTTATTTGCGTACTGTTTTGCACTTAAATTTATTCTTTGACTCCTCCAAGCGCAACACCGCTTACAATAGGTTTGCTGAATATCAAATACATAACAAGTAGCGGCATAAGTGACATAAACACACCTGCAGTTTGCGCGCCCTGGTCAACTTGATAAATGGATCCTTTCAATCTCTCTAATAGCATTGGCAATGTGAACTTGTTTTCGGAACTTAATATTAAGAGCGGTCCTTGATAGTTATTCCAAGTGTTAATAAATGTAAATATTGCCATGGTTGCAATGGCTGGCATAATAAGCGGCAAGCAAATTCTATGAAACGCATAAATCTCGCTTGCACCATCTATTCTTGCCGCTCGCACAATATCTTCGCTAAAGCTTGCTTGCATATATTGTCGCAAAAAGAATACCGTTCCCGCCGCTGCAATACTGGGTACTATTAGCGGAACATATGTATCAAACAAACCCATGTCTATGACTAACTGATACCAACCTATCATTCCCAATTGCCCTGGAATAAGAATAATTGCAAGAACTACTGCATATAAGAACTTCTTGCCTTTAAAGTTGTATATTTGAAATCCATAAGTGGTTAATGCTGAGAAATAGACTGAAATAATAGTTGTTGAAATCGCAATAATAAAACTGTTAAAATAGCCCGTTGTCAGCGGCCAGCCTTTATCTAAAATGGTACGCAAATTTTCACCTAAATGCGTGGATGGGATAAAGGTTATACCTGATCTGATTTCTATGGTTGTTCTTGTGGCGTTTGCTATCAATAAAAGTATTGGGACGAGGCAAATAAGTGCAACAAAAACACACACTGCAAGCAAAAGACTTTTGATTATTATCTTCTTTGTCTTTCCTTCATATCTTTTTTTATCAATAACACGGTCTAATCCAATTGGGCGTTGAAAAGAATTTTTGACAGTATTAGGCATCTTACTTTACCCCCTTAGCTGCTTTAACTTTGGGCTCTTTTATTTCCTTATCTTTATCTCTCATAAACCAAAAGAGCATTGCTGAGCACATGACGGATATGAAAAACAAGATTACTGACGCCGCACTTGATAACGCATAATCTCCTGCCGCCCTGTCTCCAAACGATAGTTTATAAATGAATACAGCAATGGTTTCTGAGCCGAAACGTCCGCCCGACATTGTAGGTCCTCCATCGTTCATTAAGAACGGAATCTCGAACATTTGCAAGCCGCCTATCAGGCTTGTAACTAATGAGTACAACAAGATTGGCTTTAATGAAGGTAAAGTAATTGAGAAAAATTGCCTTGTCTTGCTTGCACCATCAACTTCAGCAGCCTCGTACAACGTTGGGTTGATACCAAGCATACCTGCTGCCAAAATAATCATTGAGTGACCAAAATAACGCCAAAACTGAATAAATGAAATAAGCAACCGCGTGCCGATAGGATTAGAAAACAAAACATAGTCAGGATCTGTTCTAAAAATGCCCAAGCTTCTAAACAACTTATCTAAAGGTCCTGCTTGATACTCAAACAGCAGCCTAAACAATAATGCAACAGACGTAGCAGTCAAGATATTAGGCATAAAATAGATAACCTTAAACGCTCCCGAACCACGCATTCTATATCTTGCGGATGTGAACATCGCTCCAAACAAAAGTGCTAAGATAAGCTGCGGTGCAAAGTTGACAATCCAAATAATAGCTGTGTTAATCAATGATTGCCAAAAACGCGGCATCTTTAAAAGCTCTTGAAATTTTAAAAAGCCTTCAAAATTATATGCTACTGTTCTATTTCCCTCAAAAAAGATATAGCTGTCAATGCTAAAATCAGTAAAAGCATAGACAAACGACATAATCATGGGATAGAGTTGGAATATGGCAAAAATGATAAAGAACGGAGCTATAAATATGTATCCCCACCAATCATGCTTGAATCGCCATCTCTTTTTTATTATTGATGTTCTACTCATTATTCCCTCACTTAAACTTAATAATTATTGGCTTGGAGCAAATGAATTCCAATCAAAGTGGTGCTGGTGTCTTGTTCTCAATTGCCTCGAATCTTACACTTACTCGTGTTAGCTTATAGCTAAATTCTTACCACGTTTTCCAATTTGAAATATTAATTGCCGAGTAGTTTGACTTAACATCGTCTGCCAGTGCTTGAAAATAATTATCAATATTTTGGCTATACTTAATTCCCACATCTTCATCGTTTGTTCTTACTCCGAAGTTAGCAGCCCAACTTCTGACTGCTGTGTTAGAAATATAGACATCATATTTGCTTAATGGACCGGGATTGTTCGTCTCAGCGGCACTCATGAAAATATCATAGTGATTTTGTCCGCCCAAAAACGCATCGCCGATAAAGGCACTCGATACTTGCTGCATAACTGATTTGCTGTTAACAAAGTCACCAGTTTGTTCTGCCCATGCTTTTAAGAATGCTTTGTTTGTTGTCAGATACTTGACAATATCTTTCGCTTGATTTGCATATTTGTGACCTGATGTCACAGCAAGCCATGTTCCGCCGTCACTAAATGCTTGCGGTCCAGGCGCTACTGCCCAGTTGCCACTCGTAGCAGCACCATTATTTTTCAGCTGATAATGCAAGCCCCATGTAGGCAAAAAATATCCAAATACAAGATTAAGATCGTCTGAATCATCGCTGTTGCTACGTGATTGGTCAAATTGGGCAATTGTTGTATTCATATCAGCAAACCAGGTAGTATCGGAGTCGTTAGAGCCGTTTACAAATCTATCGCGCGTTGAGATAGCTTTGCCGCTGGAATTATTACCTATTTCCAAAGCCTCGATTGTTTCAAAATACTTTTTAACAGATTCATCAATTCTGAAAAATTCAACTTTATCAATTGTCTCTACCCAAGGAACTTCTCTGTTGGAGATAAATACTCGGCTGGGGTCATTATTAGATGATAAGATTTTAACGCCACCATTTGAATTGGTATGAAGCACGCTTGCCAGTTCAATAAAGCCCTCCCAAGTAGATATTTTTGTTTGAACAGCCGCTACAATTTCGTTAACAGTTGAACTAGCTGTGATATCCAAATATGTGGATGCAAACTTTTTTGCAATATCGGTACGGAAAAAGAATCCCCCTGGGGTTGCTTGCCAACTAAGTCCATATTGGACATTATTGAACTTTCCTGCGTTAAATGTGTATTCATACATATCATTATCACTGGTAATTAAGCTGTCAAGGCTTGTAAAATAGTTTCTCTCAATGAAGGCCCGTGAAGGCTTTTCTTCAAGGGTGACAAGTGCTGGAATGTTCTGTCCCGAGCGAAAACGACTTGTCAGTTGATTGGTAAATTCTTCATAGGCAATAATCTGTACAGTAAATTTCTCTTTTTCAGGCGTAGGATTATCGTCATAATACATTTCCAACATGGTTTGTATTTCGTCAGTGAATGAGAAGATTACACGATTACCGCTACCTGATCCACCGCTGCATCCAATTAAAACAATTATAGGGATTGCTATAAGGAGCATTACAATAAATTTTGCTACTGATTTAATCATTTTTCCCTCCAAAGAGATTTGTTTTATATAAATAACTTGCTGTTGCAATAACGCTTCAAGCTAATTTAAACCCTTATATATAAAGTTTCTAAACCTTGCCTTCCATTTTCTATTATCAAAATCAGCCGCATAAACACCAATAAACGCACCAGTGAAACCCATTGGCTTGGCATATTCATCGCTTAAGCGAGACACATCAAAGACTTTCCATACTCGTTCAAAGCCCTCGTCACAAGTTTTTGTCTCGCCATGTTTTGTCCTAAATGTCCCGTTAGCTGTCCTAAATGAAAATTGTCCGCCACAGTAATTGACGTCAAGTTTAAGTGTAATGTTTTCATCAAAATAAACATCCAACGGACGATAGCTAAATTCTCCGTTATTAGCTATCATTACACTTAGACATTTTCTGCCTGTAAATTCGTCTTGTGTCACTGAAAATAGATACTGATTGTCTTCATTATATCTATATAACAATCCTGCAATATGATTGTAGCTTTTTGGAACACTGTCAATCTCTACTTGTGAGCTAAATTTAAAATCTTGCTGCCTTACAAGCAATGCAGACTGTCCAGCTAAGCTCCTTATGCTTTCGCCGCCTGTAAGCTCTAATGTGTTTTCGTCAATTATTTTTACTTTATTTTCTACACCCACACGGATTGATTGAAAATACAAACGCAATGATTCTTTACTGAATTCAATTACCCCTTCATCGTTTGCATATTTATTAATCCGCTTCTTATCAATTCTTTTTGGGATTTCAAAAAAAGATCGAGGCTGATTGCCTTGATTTTCCCCTGCAACATAGGGCCAGCCATCACGCCATATAATGTTTTGTATGGAGGTTTCACGCCCTAATGGGCAACGCTCGTTAACTTCTCTGCGCCCTATAAGATGTGCCATGTAATAATTTCCGCTGTTATCAAAGCATATACTTGCGTGTCCTGCTTTTTGCATAGGGTTGTTGGTCTCAAAACTTGTAACTATGTATTTTAGCGGATGCAACTCAAATGGACCAATTATACTTTTGCTTCTTGCCACCGTTTCAGCATGGGACACTGTTGTGCCTCCCTCCGCTGTAAACAAATAATAATATCCATCTTTTTTATAAATATGTGGTGCTTCTACAAGCCCCCTATCTGTGCCCATGAATATGTTATGGCGCTTACCTACAAGCTTTTGCTCTTTTGCGTCATATTCTTGAAGATAAATTCCCGTAAATTCTTTTCCGTTTGGCTTTCTATAATCCCACTTTACATTTAAAAAATATTTCTTACCATCATCGTCATGGAATAGTGAAGGGTCAAAGCCGCTGCTGTTAATATAGACAGGAGCACTCCATTCTCCCGCCACATCACTTGCCGTGATGATATAATTAGCACAATCTTTATATGGCCCTTGACTCCAACTTGTTAGATTAGAATATACTAAGTAAAATAATCTTTCATTCTCATTATAACTAAGACACGGCGCCCATACCCCTCCGCTCTGCGGAACGCTGCTCATGTCAATTTTGTCTGCTGTAACGGGGCGTGCAACAACTTCCCAATTAACTAAGTCTTCTGATTTGTGAATTTGAACCCCTGGAAAGTACTCGAAAGTGCTCGTCGCAATATAAAAACTTCCATCTAGATAAATCATAGATGGGTCTGGATTGAATCCGGTCAAGATTGGATTTTTTACTTTGTGTGCCATCGCCGCCTTTATCCGTCCTTTTTTTCTTGATAGAGAACTTGCTGCTTTCTCATTTGATTTTTATCAACTTCTTGCAAACGTGTGCATAAGAAGTAAAACTTTATTCAAAACAAATCATAAGTGGGTTTGGCTAAAAATCCGGTCGAGATTAAATTTTTGCTTTATCTGCCATGTTTATCTAGTATCTCCATGCTAGTTTTATTAATAGAATAAGCCATGTTTTATTGTCAATGAAACCTTGTGCAAACGTGTGCATATCAATTAAATATATGATAACACACTTTATTTCGTTTGTCAATAGGTGTACAAGATTTTTTATCTGTTTATTAATGTCAATAAAAACTTTTTCAGAGTAAATCTATATAATCCTAAGTCTAGATAATATTTATTTCAATAATGTGTTATCAGAAAATTTTGCATACACTCTGCCCTTTTATAAGGGTAGCAGGAATAATTTCTAAAAAGGAGGTTTCAATATGATTAATGGACTGCAAAATGGTCTCGGCAGCACATTTACCCATTCTTTCTGTATCCTGATATACGGTAGTTAATTTTGGCATCATTATCTGTGCCACCTCCAAGCCGTCAAAACCAGCAATGGAAATATCCTTACCTACCTCTAAGCCCCGCAACTTGAGCGTTTCATATGCTTTGATAGCGGCATAATCATCAGGAAGCAAAATGCAAGTAGGCGGATTACTGCGGTCAAGTACTTGATTAATTTTTTTCTGGGGGTCCTCATAATTATAATAGCGTGATTCAACCAACATTTTACTCGTAAACTCAATGCCACTCATCTTTAATGCAGCTTTAAATCCTTTTATGCGCTCGCGTGTTACAAATATGTCCTGACCGCAAATATATGTAATATTTTTATGACCCATTGATAAGATATATTCAGTAAGCTCAAACATCTTTGCCCTGTTATCACTGGTTATACAATGCGTAGTGGAAACAATTTTTTCGTCAAAATTGTCGATAGCCACAACTGGTATGTCACTCTTTAAGAGATTTTGAATCTGTTTTACATCCGTGTCTGCGCAAAGAATCAACACGCCATCCAGATTTCGACCTTTACAATGACCGATAAGATTGCCATCGTCGCTTAGAAGCTGACGACTCAATAGAGTGATATCGTAATTTTTTGCCTCTACACCTTTTATAAAGCTATCCAGAATATTGGCAAAAAGATAATGAGAAAAACCTAGCTTTTCCTCAACAAAACTTATAATCCCTATATTCCATGATTTTTTTGTCTTTAAGTTTTTTGCCGCTCTATTAGGTATATAACCTAATTCATCTGCTATTTTTTTAATCTTGTCACGAGTATATACAGGTATCAAGTCGATATCTGCCAACGCCCTGCTTACAGTAGAAGCCGAAACTCCACTAGCCTTTGCAATATCTTTTATAGTGACCATATACTAATCCTTTTATCAGTCTATTTTATTTTGCTATATTATAAGATTAGTGCAAACGATTGTCAAGAGCAATTTAACCGCTAATACTCTTAGTCATAA
>CALAYY010000237.1 GCA_937895465.1 uncultured Clostridia bacterium
ATTGACTCATAATCTTCCCTTTAAAATAAAATCTAACATAATATTATATGCCAAAAAATCATTTATGGTAATTTAACATAAAGGCACAATGACTTCCATAACAAACAGCGTTACCGCTAAAATTCCAAGGTATAATGAAAACCATTTGTAATTGCATTTTTGAATAAGCTTTAGCATTAACCTTATAGCAAAATAACCGCTTAAAGCTGAAGCAATCATTCCCAAAAAAACTGCCAAAACAGGAACTGCATTCCAATTATCTATTTTTATAATTTCAACAAAAGCTGAGCCCAAAATCACCGGAATACTCATCAAAAAAGAAAACTTAGCAACTGTGGCTCTACTTGCACCTGCATAAACTCCGCCGCTTATTGTTGAGCCGCTTCTGGATATCCCTGGTACAATGGCAACCGCCTGAACAGCACCCATAATAAGACTGACCTTTAACCCTAACGGATTGTCTTTTGGGTGTTTTTTGCCGACATATTCTGTAACAAGCAGCATAATCGCCGTTATCAAAAACCCAATCCATAGAAATTGTCCTTGAAAAAGAGTTTCTATTTGGTCTGAAAATAACAGCATTGCAATTCCTGCGGGTATGGTTGCCAAAACCAATAAGCCCAAAGTTTTGAAGGGCGGTTTTAACAATCCCAAAATGTCCTTATAAAAAACAATAAACACTGCAATCAATGTTCCCATATGGAGCATAACATCAAAAAACAGTGTTAAGTTTGGGTCAATGCCCAGCCAGTTTTGAACTAAAACAAGATGTCCGCTGCTTGAAACGGGTAAAAATTCTGTTAAACCCTGTATAAGTCCCAGGATTATAGCTTCCCATATCTTCATGATTCTACCTTCTTTACATGTTAGCACATATAAAATAAAGGCGCAAGATTAATAAATATACTTACGCCAATTTTTTATAATATTTTACTATTTTTTTCTATTTTTCACCGTAAGAATAGCTGTAATATTTCTTAGAGGATTTGTTAGAAGCACGGTTTAAAACTATTCCCAATAGATTTCCATTGACGTATTTGACCTGTTCAATAGCTTTTGCAATTTCTTTATATTCAGTTATCTTCTCTTCTGTGACCAAAATAACGCCGTCACTATTATTGGACAAAATTAGAGCGTCACTCACCACATTGACAGGGGGAGTATCCAAAATAATCCAATCATATTCCTTGGAAAGATTATTTAACAAATCAGTCATTTCTTGACTTAAAAGCAGTTTTAAAGGATTGGGAGAAGTCATCCCTGCAGTAATATAATAAAGATTCTCAACCTCTGATTTCTTAATTGTATCTTTAATATCAGATTCATCACATAATAAATGAGTCAAACCAATTACATTTTCATCCTTAAATAGTTTATGAACGCAAGGTTTTCTGATATCGCAATCAATTAATAACACCTTATATCCGCTTTGTGCCAAAGCTATGGATAAATTGGTGCTTATCATGGTTTTACCCATATTTTCATTTGAGCCTGTAATGATAACTTTTCTTGAAGATTTTTGAGAAAAAGTAAATCTAAGGTTGACAGCAAAAACCCTGAAAGCCTCTGCAAATGCAAAGTTAACATCTTTATCGGTTATTAAGGGATAGTTACTCTTTAAACTGCGTTTTTTCTTTTTACTTAATTTTAACATCATCTTAATATCCTTTTTTGATTTCTGAAACATCAGGTATAGATGCTATAACAGGAACATCAAATTTTTCTCTGATATCATCTTCACCCTTGACTTTGACATCATAAAAATTAATTATCAATACGACTGCAACAGCCAAGACAATCCCTACTAATGCCCCAAGCATCATATTGACAGGGATATTAGGACGAATAACGTCTTTATCATTAGGAATAACAGGCTGATCTATTATAAGATAATCAGACTTTACAATAGTGTTGTATGTTGCCTGCTCAGACATATCGCCTACACGCTGTTTTGCTACAAGGTTATATGCTGCAAGTAAAGAAACACCGAAATCAGGATTTTTTACAGTTATATTAATTGTAAAATACCCCTTAGAAACTGTAGAAAATGAAAAGTTTAGGGCTTGTCTTAAATTCTTTTTTGTATAACCAAGGCTTTCTGCCCATTTTCCGATAGTTGCGTAATCTGATTCAAATGAAAACGTATTTGGTGTTTGGGCTTCTACCTCATTATAAAGGGTAGACAACTGCTCAATCTTAACATTCCAAACCAAATCATACAGATATTTTGCATCAGAAAGTTCTACATTAAATTTTGATACTATTCTGTCAAAGGCAGTATTTTCTTTATCAGTTGTATTGATTTCTTCAGGAATATCAGGGTTTACCTTATCAATAATCTTATATAGAGATGACGTTGTACTAATTTCATACTTATCATCTACAAAAAAATAAGACCAAGCAAACATAAATAAAATACCGGCTAATAAAAAAGATAAAACGATTTTCCATTTTTTAATGATTATAAAAAAATAATCTTTTAACGAAAGTTCCAATATTTTGCTCCGTACAATGAAATAACAATTTAATTATATCAACAATTATATTTTATTACAATAGAAAAACACAAAAAAATATAATTTTTTATTTTCACGCCAGCTTTTAACCATATTTTTACCATATATAATAAATGTTTTATATTATCATTTTTATACGATTGTTTTGATATGTAATTGTGATATAATTAGCGTATTACATTATAGGTCGTTTTGATGAACACTTTTAATTTATCCCAATCCAAATTTTCTCAAGTTATAAGAAAATTTGCTTCAAGCGGGTTTTATCTATTATTAATAACCATCATATGTTATATCTCATGGGCTTTTTCTTTGGTTTTTTTGGGGCTTAGTTTATTAACATTACTTTTAGTAATTATCTTAGTAACGCAATCAAACACCTTTTACTGCCTTCCGGTATTTTTACTTGCTTTTTATATGTTTCCTGACTTTAAACCTGCTTATTATTATGCAGGTATACATCTGGGCATTTTTGCTCTGGCTGTAGTTTTTAATATATTTGCCTATAAAAGAAAGCTTGAAAAAGGTGCGTTGTTTTATCCCATTTTGAGCACCTTTTTGGCGGCAATTATAGGCGGAATTGTCTATACAACAATTACTTATGGGTTTTTTGAGTATTTTAAAGATGTTCTGTTTATACTTGTTTTGACTGTAAGCTTTGCAGGCGGTTATTTATTTTTAAATAGCACAGTGTCAATAAAAGATATAAATACTGATTACAAAAAATACATATCTATGGTAATGCTGTTTGTAGCTGTCCTGACTATAGCACAGATGTTGACATACTATCTTAGAGTAGATAATATAGCTTTGGCTATATCTCAAAAAACTCTTCGTTTGGGCTGGGGAAACACTAATACATTAGCTACTATTATTATGACAACTATACCCTTTACCCTGTATCTTTCCACACGCTACCGCTATGGTGCCTTTTTTTCTGTACTGGCTTGTTTAGAATACACCGCTATTTGGATAACACACTCAAGGGGATGTATTATTGTATCAACAGCAATGCTGTTTTTTTATCTTGTATATCTCATTATCAAGATGAAAGATGTCAATAGATATATTATGATTATTAATATGGCTCTTTATATAATAGCCGCCTTGGTTTTTGTCACGGTATATAAAGATAAGTTCTTGGAGCTATTCGGAAAAATCTTTGAAAAGGGGCTTGATGACAGCGGACGGTTTAATCTTTATAATGAAGCTTGGGAATTATTTAAAAAACACTTCATTTTTGGAACAGGCTATTATTATAAAACTGACCAAATCAAGAGCTTTATGTATATGTTTCACTGCACTTTTTTGCAGATCGCTGCTAATCTTGGTATTGTAGGCATAATTGCTTTTGGATATTTTTATTATCACAAATATAAGATTTTGTTAAAAAATCTAAAATGTCCTATGGGCATGGCAACTATGGTTGCAATTTTATCTTTGGAATTGTATGGTATAATTGATGTTACTCTTGTTGTTTATTATATTGCCATTACTACTTTAGTTTTGTTATTGATAGCACAAAAAAGCCTTGAGTTACAAAACATCGAAAAAACTATTGAGGAAAAAAATGACAGAAATATTAAAAACAATTGACCTAATATCATTAATAATGACTATTGTTTTGTTTGGTCTTAGTTCTCATCTTATTATATATTTTTTTGTTTCTGTTTTTTTACCGCCTAAACGATTTAAAAAAGCATCAGAATTTCATCGCTATGGAGTGCTAATACCGGCAAGAAACGAACAAAAGGTAATCGCACAGCTTATAGACAGCATAAAAAAACAAAACTATCCCTCTGAACTTATAGATATATTTGTAATAGCTGATAATTGTACGGACGACACGGCACTTGTTGCTAAAAATTCCGGTGCAATAGTCTTTGAAAGATTTGATAATGAAAAAAAGGGCAAGGGCTATGCGCTTAATTTTGCACTTAATAAAATATTTGAAGAATATAAAGATAAAGAATATAAGGGCTTTTTCTTTTTTGATTCGGACAACCTTTTATCAAAAGATTTTGTAGTCAATATGAATGATGCGGTATGCGAAGGGTATAAAATTGTTACAGGTTATCGTTCTTCAAAAAATTACGGTCAAAATTGGATTGCGGCAGGAAGCGGAATGATTTATCTTGAACAATCCCGTCTTGAACACCGTGCCCGCACCAAGCTTCATACCCAAACACATATAAGCGGAACAGGATTTTATGTGGATTACCAGACGCTTGTTCTGCAAGGCGGATGGCCTTACAAAACAATTACTGAGGATTTGGAATTTTCTCATTCTAAGGTTATCAGCGGACAAAAAATCATTCAATGCTTTGATGCGGTATTTTATGACGAACAGCCCAGTAAACTCAAAGATATGATTAATCAGCGTGTCAGATGGGTACGGGGCAATTACATATGTATGACCATGTTTAGTTTGAAATATCTCAAAGCATTATTTACTAAGCGGATTTTTGCCGCCCATGACCTTAATATGATACTTCTTCCTATTCCTTTGATTACATTTACTTGGGGAATAGGGTCATCAATTCTTCAGATTATATTAGCTATCATATCCCCTGAAATATTATTATCTGATATAATAATCAAACTGCTTATATTTTTAGGTGTATTTTATGGGGCTTTGGCTTTTGTTGCCTTAGTGGTTACAGTTTTGGAATGGAAGCGAATACTAGCACCAGCATATAAAAAGATACTCTACATATTTACATTCCCTTTAAATATAGCTTCGTACGTTTACATTATTTATCGTGCCCTCTTTAAAATAAAAGGTTGGAAGCCTATTTCTAGGTCAGATGATGTTCATACAATAGCTGAACTAGAAAAGAAATAATAAAAAGTTGATTTCAAAGGGCAGAATTATCTGTCCTTTTTTTATAGTAATGTTGCCGTAATTCCCAAGTTTTCAAGCTGAGTTATAATATCTTCATCATTAGCAAAAAAGTTTATGTCTAGGACATTTCCTGAGAATTGTAACAGCCCTTCAAAAAGATAATTTACATCACACATAATATAAAAATCAGCTTGAACAGTAAAATCAAACATCCCCAGCATTAATTGTGTTTCTCTAGGCTCTATAATGATTGCTACTCGGCATTGGGTAAAAGCAAAAGCGTTGTCACCTATATAAGTGATATTATCTGGGATATTAATACTATGTAACATGATATTCTCAAAAGCCTGATCACCTATGATTTGAACAGGTTTGCCATTATACATCGTCGGTATTACCAAATCCGTTATGCTGTTATCTTTTAATCCAGTTATACTATAAGCTATACCATCATCAATTTCTTCAAAAATAAAAATTTCTCCAAGAACATCTCTTATACTCACAGTATAAGAACATTCTGCCCCTTGATATTGTACAGTTAGTTCTAGGCTGTTACAAGCTGTTTGCGAATTAAAACCTGATACCATATCAGCCGTTAAAGCAATTAGTTCATCAGGATATATTTCCTGATAATTATAGACGATTCTTATAAAGCCATTATCAACCTGCAATTCTTCAGATAAGTCATATTGCGTTTTTGGAAAACTGATAAGTTCTATATAGTCTATTGTTTTTAACGGAACACAAATATTAATTTTTATATAATCAGTTAAAGTAATATCGTTTTGAATATATTTAACTATTAATGTCTGTTCGCCGATTATGGCAGAATCAAAACCTAAAATTTGAGCTTGCTCAAGAGATATACTTTCTGTTGTATCATTGTCATATCTTAGCTCAATAATACCCTCTTTGGATATCTCTTCCAGATATTCATATTCTGTTTTATATTCTAATACCTTTATTTCTATAAGGCTTTTAGCTTTTATATATATTTCAATTTCTATAGATAAGCTTAGATAATTAACCTGCACTTTTTGAATGCCGATTTCATTCATATCAAGATTATCAAGATCAAGATATTGAGATAAAAGATCTATTTCTTTAACATCATTATTATCATAAGTAAGCAAGATTTTTGCGTCAACTAGGTCTATATCTTGTCCTTCAATATATTCTGTTTTTCGAATTCTTGCACTAATATGTTTAATACTTGCAGCTTTAACTATAACTTCAAATGAAGTTTCAACACCCTTATATGCAACAACAACATCTTGACACCCTTCAACAGATGGATTATAACCAGATGCTGTTAGGCTATTAACATTCTGCAAAGATTCAATTTCACCATTATCATATTTTATTTCTAATATCAGACCTTTTAAATCTAATTGTTCATTAACAAAATAGCTTATTTTTTCTGGTTTAGTATGAATGGAAATGGAACTAATTTCTCGAACTGCAAAACGAGCTTCTAAGGTCAAATCATGACTTGTCCCTTTTGGGATTTTTTCATAAATTTCATTATTATAAAACCAACCTAAGAATCTAAAGCCAGCTTTCGTTAAATTAGGCAGCTGTATATCAGATGAAGTTATGGTAAATTCTTGGGGCAATCCTTCTGCATGTTCGCCGTTATTAATATAAGTAATTTTATATATTAATTCTTGCCATTTTGCATTAAGAGTAATATCTTGGTTTATAGGTGTAGAAAAATCAAAAAGCATATCGTCTTTATACCATCCCAAAAACTCATATCCAATCTTTTGAGGTGATAAAGGTGGATTTGTTTTATTGCCTTTTTGACATTGATTACTAATAATATTTTCTTCGTCTTTAAATGTTACCGTGCAATATTCTATAATCTTTTTCCATTTAGCAAAGAGCGTTATGTCCTTAAGAATTGGCATAGAGAAATCAAAAATTACATCATCTTTATACCATCCCAAAAATTCATATCCAGTTTTTTGAGGTGATGTTGATTGACCTACTATACTGTCTTTTTGACATTCTATATTATCAATTATACTTCCGCCGTCTGTATCAAATATAACAGTGCAATATTCTATCTTCTTTTCCCATTTTGCGATAAGAGTTATATCGTTTTTGGGTATAATGTTTAAATCAAACTCTTGCTCAAAATCTTTATCTAAAAACCAGCCTAAAAATTTAAAGCCTAATTTTTGAGGTATTGGCATGACATTATCTTGTTTTAAGTCGTTATATGAAATAGAGGGTATTGTATCGCCGTCGTCTGTTTCAAAGTTGACCATAACAGGCAGCCAATTAGGAAATATCATTATGTCATAATCAGGCATCAAAAAAGTATCATTAATTTTATATGATATATCTTCTCCATCAATAGATGTTTTCCAGCCTGATAATATATAACCTTCATAATCAGAACTAAATTCCTCAAGATTGATTTTATAATTATACTGTTTATTTAAAATATGTACTTGATCGTCATTATAACGAATTGATAATTTATAAGTATTAGGAGTCCATTTGGCATATAAAACAATGTCAGAGCGGATATCTTTTAATTTAATATCAGTACATTGATTTTGAAACTTTTGGTCGAAGAACCAACCCCCAAAGGTAAAGCCTTTTTTTTCAAGGTTAGGCAAAATATAGTCCTCTGTATTTTCCATAGCAACATAAAAAACATCGCTTTGATCAAAAAAGCTTATATTTATTTTTTCTTCTTCATTGGAACACGCTTGAAAAATAATTAAGATGAAAATTAATAAAAATAAGAAATAGAATTTGTAACGCTTCATACTTCCCCCCTAAAGTATTACAAACTATTTCTAATTTACAAATTTCGACAAAATATGACAAGCACATTTATGCAAAAATTAATTTTATAAACATTCTTTTATAAGGTTGCGAAAAACACCAATAAAATTGAAAATAACAAATTTATACCAAAAGCGCTATATCCGCCCACTTTGAACCAAAACACATAATTATGGTTACGCTTAATATCATAACCTTCAAATGTAGAATACCTAAACTTGTCATAAGCATAATCAAATCTCATTAATTTTTCACGTGCAAACAACATTAACATAACTACTATATAATAAAATATGTCACTAAGAATTATGACAATAACAGAAAAATTAAAACCAACTATAATAGTAATAAAACCAAAAACAATTGCAACAAAATTAATTAAAGAGTAAAAAACACCTAAAATAACCCTTGCTGTCAATGACATCTTAGACTTGACTTGATGTTCAAAATAATCGTCTTCAGATGTCTTTTGAGAATCAAGAACCAAAAAAGACAAGTCCCTGTTACATCTTTTGCATCTTGTAATTTCTTGCCATTTGTTGACATAATTGCATTTTGGACAAGTTTTGCTTTCAAGGATTTCGCTGGCAGCCTTTGAGCTTCTTGCTGATCCAAATACTTTTACCTGTGTCAAATCTGCATTACACTTGCTACATGCTGTAACATTATTATTATTATTAATAAATTTACATTTTGGACAAATCTTCATATCAAAAGTCCATTAAAAAAATGTTAAAACTATATTATTATTATATAAAAAACAACTGATTTATGTCAATAAAAAACTTATAAATATGTCATTCCACTATTGATAAGCCAGTTATGATAGCAAATCCAATTGTGATATTATTATTTAAAATTATAAAAATAGCAATAGTAATTAGTCCAATTATTATACAAATTATTAAAAAGATAGAATAGATTTTTTTAAAACTAGTACTAACTATTGTGCTAATAACTAGATATATAGATACGACAATTAATGATGGTAAAATGCTTAAGAAAAAGTCCCGCATAAATCACCATAACTTTATTTTTCCGTCAGCTTACCATCTAAAGGATCAATAAATCTATCAAATAATTCCCCTATTGCTCCTCCAATAGTAGCAACAAATATTGCGGTAATAAATTTTGTAGCCCTAGTATAACCAATTTTGATTCCTACAACCCCTAATCCTTTTCATTACCTGCAATTAAACCTGCTTTCATTCCCATTGAATCCAGAACTAATTTCAATCCAAGTCCAGCCACGGCACCGCCAATCCAGCATAAGGCTGTGACTATTGCTACCGTAACAGCTACAACAATTGCTTGTTAATCGATAGTAATACTAAACCCCCATTAACATACATCATCTCTACGCGGTCCATTTCCACGAAGCCTTGGGGAATATAAGTTGCCTGTCCTTAAAGCCATTTCCATAAGTTTTTCCTCGAAATAATATAACTTCGATAGAAAGACTTATACTATCATATTAATCATTAGTGAAAAACTTGTTTACAACTAATACATATGATTAATATCCTTGTCCAAGTATTTTTTACTTATTTTAAAATTAGTATAAATTGAGATGATGTCAACATAATAAGTTTTTATATGCTTTTATTGGCTTTTAAGGTTGCAATATAGCAATCTGCTTATCTTGCCAAAACAGCTCATTATCAGGTATTTTGCGGGATAAAACATTGATTGATTTTAATTTTCTCTAAGTTCAATTTTTGGCATCTAGCCAACCTTAATATCACGATTTTTTTTCTCAGCAAGATAAATTTTGAAAATTCTGTTTGCTGTACTCGCCATATAGCAAGCAACTACAAACGTAAAAATAACAAAAATAGGTTGAATATAAATATTTAAGAAATAATAGCTAAACACACCGTTATTTTCTTTAACTAAAAAGCCTGTCCCTATGGCAAAAATCAAACTACCTATATAAGATATCGTCTCAAACAAAAAACGCTTTCTTTTAATCTGATTAGGGTATCTTATAAAAAATATTGTCCTAGGTATAAAACTTGATAATAAAATGATCGTTAAAGCAATTTCAGTAAAGATAAAAGAAGGTAAAACATAACCAAAAATTATATAAAATACACATACAGCGGGAAAAAGCACAAATGCCGCATAATTATGTATAGTTATTCGCTGTAATGCCAAAAATTCTTTATCATCCATAATCTTAATACCTAAAGTTATTAATACCAATTTATCAAATCAACATATACATAGCAGTTTGAATAAAAGATAGTTTCATAATACACTATAAGCCCTGCTATGTATATGTTCTTAGCATTAAATATTATATCTTAAATAAAATCGCAAATAAAATCAAAACCTTTTGGAATTCCAAACCATCCAGTTTTTACATTAACTCCAATTTTAAAACCGCGGCCTATGCTGCCTGCATAAAGAATAGTTCCATAAAGAGTTAAAGCGGCAGCCGCAACAGCTATGATTGCCGCCCATCCAATAACAGGTATTGTAGATAAAGCACTAGTTATTGCTGAAATATATGGAGCAAGATAAACATCAAAACCAATCATAGATATTGCCATTTTACCTAACGCTAAAACCGATAATCCACCATAAGCTAATCCGACAGTTCTCTGCCCGCTATTCCATAAAAAAATTGCTGTAGCAGCACTTACACTTATACCAACAAAATAATCTCCCCCATCAACATACATCATCTCTTCGCGGTCCATTTCCACGAAGCCTTGGGGCAAGA
>CALAYY010000238.1 GCA_937895465.1 uncultured Clostridia bacterium
TTTTCATATTCACCATTTAATACATAAGCTTCACCCAGTCTCCATAATGAAAAAGGGTCATCTGGTTTTTGTCTACTATAATTTTCGTTTATTCTAACTTATTCTTTGCAATCAACTTCTGGAAAATCTTTATTTGGGCTATACCTCTTTCCTTATTGGTTGCAGTTATATTTAATAGTATTTGGGGAAATCGAAGAAATTCATTTGTCCTGATATCATTTATGGTTTGGACGGGTCTGGCTTGTGTTTATATACAGTTTTTAAAATATAATATCTGGCTTGTATTTATTCTAGGCATTCCAGTCCAGCTTGCAATCTTTCTTTGGTCAACTTTAAAAAAATAAAACATAAAATCGTTATCACTTGATTGTTTTTTTAAGAGAGTACAAATTGTACTCTCTATTATTATATAGATAAAAAAAATAATTATTTTAGATTCTTTTCTTTTTTGATATATTTGCATGCATCGCATCCCGGACAACTTCTTATCCCCTGCTTTTTACTTTTTATTTTATTTAGTATCAAATATAATATTGCGCCTATCGCCGCAAGAGAAACTAAAATTAGTATTACAATATCTGCTGCCGTCATAAAAATCTCCTTTTTTATATTATGCTATATATATTTTAAAATATTAACGTTATAAGACTGCCTATTCCATATATCAACAAAGAAATAATATATGCTATTGCAAGTTGATATAACAAGATAATTGCTGTCCACTTTTTTGATTTTACTTCTTGAGAAATAGTTCCCATCGCCGCAAGGCAAGGCGGAGCCAATAGATTAAATACCATAAAACAAAATGCAGCCAACGGTGAAACAAAAATCCCTGCACTTACTATCCAAGTCTTAACTTGATTCATAAGTCCTTCATCTTCCAAAGGATCTCCCACTCCTGCCAAGGTTCCAAATGTAGAAACAACAACCTCTTTTGCTATAAAGCCTGTAAGTATTGCAAATGCTGCCTGCCATGCACCAAAACCCATTGGCTTAAAGACATAAGCTATAACGCCACCAATAGCCGCCATCATACTGTCATCAGGATTTTCAACCATTTTAAATGAAAAGCTGAATGTCTGCAATAGCCAAATTACAATTGAAGAAATTAAGATGATAGTTCCTGCTCTTTTTGCAAAACTCTTAAGTTTATCAAAAAGTATTCTTAACAGAGTTTTGATATCAGGTGCACGGTAAGCTGGCATTTCCATAATAAACGGTGATGACTGTTTTTTAAATATAAATTTTTTAAAAACTAGACCCGTAATAACTGCCATAATAATTCCCAGTACATATATGCCGAATATAACAAGCGTAGCAGTCAATCCTTCAAAGAATGCTGCAGTCATAAATAACCATATCGGAAGTTTTGCTCCGCATGACATAAACGGCGTAACCATAATGGTAAGTCTTCGTTCATTTTCATTTTCTAAAGTACGTGCACCCATTATCGCTGGCACACTGCATCCAAACCCCATTAGCATAGGTACAAAGGACTTTCCGCTAAGTCCAAATTTTCTAAAAGCTCTATCCATAACAAATGCTGCTCTTGACATATAACCAGTTGCTTCTAAAATAGAAATCAAAAGATACATAGTTAATATATAAGGCAAAAATCCGAAAACAGCACCTACACCTCCATAAATACCGTCCACCACAAGCCCAGCCGACCAATTGGAAGCGTTAACATATATCAAAAATTCTGACAGCCACTCACCTATCCAGCCAATTAGCCATTCAACACCTGATGCAAGCAAAACACCAGGCATCATTATGTTTATTCCGCCTATCTTAAATTCACCAAAAACCAAAAAGAACATAATAAACATAATAGCAAAAAATATTGGAAGCCCCCAAATTTTGTGAGTTAATACTGTGTCTGCCTTGTCTGACTTGGACATTTCGGTTAATTTTTTTGTTTTCTTGACGGCTTTTTCACAATGACTGGTTATAAAATCATATCTACAATCAGCTATTAATGCCTCGATGTCATCATCATCTTGAATCAATGATGTTCTGATATCACTTATTATTTGTTTTATTTTATCGTCCAAATTTAAACTATCTTCTAGCGGTTTATCCCCTTCTAATAGCTTAATAGCTGAATAAACAGGGCTAAACACATTAAGCGATTTCAAAATATCTTTAACCTTCTGTATTTCATTACCAAAAGATTTTTCCAAAACTGAAGTGCCTATTGATTTTGATGAAGCGGCTTCAATAGTTACTTTCATTAATTCGTCTAATCCTTTTTTTCTATGAGCCGAAATAGGAACGACCTTAACACCTAACTCTTTTTCCAAAATTAATGCATCAAATTCAATTTTATCTTTCTCCAAAACGTCAACAAAATTAAGAGCAATAACTACAGGTATATCAATTTCTATTAATTCGGTTGTAAGATACAAATTGCGAGTAAGGTTTGTAGCATCTACAATATTTATAATTGCATCAGGCTTATCATTAATTATGTAA
>CALAYY010000239.1 GCA_937895465.1 uncultured Clostridia bacterium
CAAGATGAAGGATTATGCAAACATACTTAAAAACAATAAAGAAATTCGTTGGCTAATGCTTTCTTCTGGATTTAACAAGTTAGCCTCAACTATAGCTACTTCTGGAACGATTGCCTTTTTAATCTTTGGGTGTCTTATGGGAAATTATAATGGCTTATTTGTTCCGTTTTATATTTTATGCTTTATCTTTATGGGATTATTTTTAATGTGGGGAAATAAGACAGCAGGCACAAAAGGACAAAAGCGAGGAGTAGTTCAATTTTCTTTTTTTGCCATACTTTTTTATATAGGAGTTTTGGTTCTGCTTTTGATATATAGTTATGATAATCCAGCCACCCATTTATCGCTGTTTTCAACTAAAGGCGGTTTTAAGATTACTATAAACCTATATACAATATTATTTATTATATTTTACGGTTGCGGTTACGGCGCATTTAATTGTTGTGACCAAATGACTATTCCTATGATAGCAGATTGTACAGATTATGAAACATATCGTTCTGGAAAATATGTTCCAGGGATTATGGGAACGCTTTTTTCCTTTGTAGACAAAATTATTTCATCCTTTCAGGTTCTTATTTTACAAGTATTTATCGTTTATATGGTCCCTGGTTTAAACGCGTTACCTGGAGAAGCTACGCCGTATTTAGCTGGAATGAAACTTTCAGCAATAATATGCTTTTGCGTTCTTCCAATGATTGCTTGGTTAATAACTCTTGTATGTATGTATTTTTATAAACTAAGCGGTTCAAAACTTAAAGAAGTTCAAGCCGTCAATGCGGTTAGAAAAGCAGCCATAGCTGGAGGAATGAATGAAGAAGAGGCTATGAAAAAGTGGGTAACAATTGATCAAGTACCGACAGATTTTATACCGATAGAAGATAAGAGAGGTGGCAAAACTTTAACTACTTTAAAAGAGAACATTCTAGACAAGGTTTATAAAAAGATTTGGGGAAAACGAGAACAGGCTGAGGTCAGTCCATCAATTAACGCTGTGCCAATACCTGATGAATTTAAAATCAAATAAAGTTTTCAAATATAGAGGAGATGTACCATAATAGACAAAACCTTACTTCTTCTAAAGAATAGGAGTATATAAGCCTATGAAAAAGATAAAGAGCATATTATCAACAGTTTTATCAGTGTTATTGATTTTTACACTGTCAGCATGTAATGTGCCTAAACCGTCAAATTCGCCTCGTTTAAAGCATCCGCTTTTTATTGAATATGATCAAGCTATAGTTAAAGAAATGAAAGGGTGTTTTGATTTTCTTTGGGATAATACAAACATTGACAAAGATTCGCCAGGTTATGGCTTGATTTTGGATAATAATGACGATAATACTGGCAATCCTAGGAATGTTCGTGCTAGTATCGCATCAGTGGGTTTTGCACTTGCCGGTATCCCGATAGGCGTTGAAAAAGGCTGGATTACTTACAATCAAGGCTATGAGCGTGTAATGGGTACATTAAAAACAATGGAAAAGCTTGAGCGTGTTAATGGCTTCTGGTTTCATTTTATTGATTGGAATACAGGTTTAAGGAGTAATTTTGAGACTACTGAAGCATCCATAATTGACAGTGCTATTATGATTTTTGGCGCATTGATTGCAGGGCAGTATTTTGGAGATGAAACATCTTTAAAAGCTCATCAATTATATGCTGATATCAACTGGAAATGGTACACAGCTCAAAACCCTAGTATGAATAACAGTCTTCAATTCCGTATGGGATATAGGCCAAATACTGTTGGTTTTTCTGGATGGTGGAACCGTTATTCTGAGCAGCTTATGATGTATTTTCTTGCTGCAGGCGCGCCTAATTCAGACTTTAGAATGGGCAAAGAATTGTATGACGGTTTCAGCAGAGAATTTTATGAAGGCTATCCTAATAAAGATAGCAAGCCGTTTTATTATAACTCGTTTGGCAAGTTATTTATCCACCAATATTCACATGCTTTTATTGATTTTAGAGATATTATTGACGCAGACGGAGTGGATTGGTTTGAAAATTCGGTAAGAGCCAGCAAGGCAGCTTATCAATATGCTGTTGATAAAAAAAATGAAACGAAAAATCTTCATGAGTTGTCATGGGGGCTTACAGCTTGTTCAACTATGCTCGGTTACAGCGGGCTAATCGGCAGTGAGCCGCGCGCGATTACACCCAATATTGGTCATAAAGATTATGCAAATTACCAAATAGTTAAATATACGGTTGCTCCCTCAGCCGCACTCGGATCCATGCCATTTACACCTGATTTATCAATCTCTGCATTAACATACTTTCAAAGCTTATCAAGTCTAAACGGAAAGTATGGCTTATTTGATGCCTATGACCTTGATCATGATTGGTATCATAACCGATATATCGGAATTGATAAAGGTATTACTTTATTGATGTTATCTAATTTTGAAGACGGATTAATTTGGGAACTTAGCAGTCAATTATCAATTGTAAAAGAAGCTATTGAAAGGCTTGGCTTTACTTATAAAACCAATCTATAATAGCTGAAATTAATAGCTTAAAAAAAGGCATTACTACCTTAAACATAACACTTAAAGATGGAACAAGGTTTAGTGATATATGATTTTAAAAGTACTTAACTAGATTAATTCGTTATAGTTATTTCCTTCTATAAGGTTTAGCCCCATGCTTTAGTTGTATGGGGCTAAGCTTTATAAATCATTCAAAATGGGCTTTTTTCAACAGCTTTTATACGCAAAAAAAGTTAATAATTAAAAAAATCAAATTTTTAAAGGTGTTATAGGCTTTGTTATTTTTAATAATGAATCTGTGAAGATTTTTTTGTTATTTCATGCATTATCAAAATCTTTTAGGTATGATTTAGAATAATTAAAGTGTTTATAAATATCTTCTGTAATAATTCTTTTTGCCATGTTTTCATAAACCATTTATGCATAAAGTGCAATATATTCTTAATAGAATTGCAATTAATGTATAAATCTATGTATGCTACAATTTACAAGAAAGAGATTTCTACTGTTTTGGCGTGTGCAAAACTATGTTCATACGACTTAGTAATAATTGTGTTTTGTAATTATATTTTCAAACAAGTAGTTAGCTCAAATATTTTAGGTCTAAATAGTTCTTATCATATGTGCTAAAAAATAGGACTTTTGATAAGATCATAATTACTTTTAAAAAAAGGCAACGTTATATGTTGTTTAATGAGCTAGGAGTCATAATTAATGAAAAAATTTAAGAGCTTTTTTTCGGCAATATTAGCTACTATTTTGATTTTCACATTGTCAGCATGTAATCTGCTTAAGACCTCCCAAATTCCTGATGTAAGAAATTTGCTTTGGACAGAACATGAAGAAGCGTTGCTAAAAGAAATGAAAAGTTGCTTTGATTTCTTTTGGGAAATGGCTAATTCAGAAGAAGACTCTCCAGGTTATGGGCTTATTCAAACAAGAACTAACGATAACAAAATATCATGGTCATCAAGTATTGCAGTAGTCGGCTTTGGTCTGGCGGCTATTCCTATCGGAATAGAAAAGGGTTGGATATCTTATGAAGAAGGTTTTAAGCGCGTTACTGGAACGCTAGAAACAATTAAAAACCTAAAGCGTGTACAAGGCTTTTTCTATCACTTTCTAAATATGGAAACTGGTGTGCAAAGTGCAGAGGATACTGAAGTATCAGTTATTGATACTGCTATTATGATTTTTGGTGCGCTGATTGCCGGACAATATTTTGGTGGAGATGTATATATAAAAGCTTACGATATTTATTCGGGCATCAATTGGAAATGGTACACAGATAAAAATCCGAGCATGAACAATAATATTCAATTTAGAATGGGATATCGGCCTAACGCCGGTGGATTTTCAGGATGGTGGAATCGTTATTCTGAACAGTTTATAATGTATTTTCTTGGAGCAGGGGCACCCAATCCAGACTATCGAATAGGTAAAGAACTGTTTGATGGTTTCAGCAGAGAGTATTATGAAGGCTATCCGGATAAAAATATAGAGCCGTTTTATTTTAATTCCTTTGGAAAACTCTTTATCCATCAATATTCGCATGCTTTTATTGATTTTAGAGATATTGTTGATGCAGACGGAGTTGATTGGTTTGAAAACTCGGTAAGAGCTAGCAAGGCTGCTTATCAATATGCTGTTGATAAGAAGAATGAAACGAAAAATCTGCATGAATTATCGTGGGGGCTTACTGCTTGCACAACAGAAAAAGGCTATAACGGAAAAATCGGAAGCGAACCTCGCAAGATGACACCTAAACCAGGAGATTCCGAGTATGAGAAATATCAGGCAGTTAAATATACGGTTGCACCTACAGCATCTCTTTCATCAATAGCGTTTACGCCCGAACTGTCAATACCTGCTTTGCTTTATTTTCAGAGTCTTCCTCAATTAAACGGGATTTTTGGTTTGAAGGCTTCTTATAATGCGGATTCAAATTGGTACAGTCCGGATTATTTAGGTATTGACAAAGGGGCGACTCTTTTGATGTTTGCGAACTTTGAAAATGGTTTCATCTGGAAGCTTAGTAACAATCTTCAATTTGTGCAAGAAGCGATTGAAAGACTTGGCTTTACGTATAAAAAGATGTAATCAAAAGAAAAAATATTTTTAAAAAAGCTAAAAATCTTTATCATATTAACCATCATATGAAGTTTATTACACTATTTCGCGTTAGG
>CALAYY010000240.1 GCA_937895465.1 uncultured Clostridia bacterium
GAATTACCTTCTGCCTTTACGCGATGTTCTGCCCATGCACTGCTCAGCCAATATGGGAGTAGCTGGGGATGTGGCACTGTTTTTTGGTTTATCAGGGACGGGCAAGACAACGCTGTCGGCTGATCCGGAGCGGCTTCTCATTGGCGACGATGAACATGGCTGGAGCGATGAAGGTATATTTAACTTTGAAGGTGGCTGCTATGCTAAGTGTATAGGACTTACCGAAGAAAAAGAACCCGAGATTTATAGAGCGGTAAGATTTGGTTCTGTTGTAGAAAATGTAATAGTTGACCAAAACCGTCATCCTGATTATGACGATCAGTCCAAGACAGAAAACACCCGTGTTGCTTATCCTATCAACTATATACCCAATGCAGTAATACCCGGAGTAGCAGGACACCCCAAGACAGTTATATTCTTGACTGCGGATTCTTTTGGTGTATTGCCTCCAGTTGCTAAGCTTACAAAAGAGCAGGCAATGTACTACTTTATAAGCGGTTATACTTCTAAGCTTGCAGGAACAGAACGTGGAATTACCGAACCACAATCCACATTCTCTACATGTTTTGGTGCGGCTTTTCTGCCGTTGAGAACAGGAGTGTATGCCGACCTTTTGGGTGATAAGATTGAAAAACACGGTGCTAATGTGTATCTAATCAATACAGGATGGTCAGGCGGAGCTTACGGAGTAGGAAGCCGTATGAGCCTTAAGATTACCCGTGCCATAGTTACTGCCGCCCTTAACGGCACGCTTGCAGATGTTGAATATGAAAAAGAGCCTTATTTTGGACTTTTTGTTCCTAAGTCTTGCCCTAATGTCGATGCCAATCTTCTTAATCCTATCAACACTTGGAAAGATAAGGAAGCATATAAGACTACAGCTAAAAAGCTTGCATCAGACTTTGTTAAGAACTTCAATAAATACAGCGATATAGATGAGAAAATCAAAAATGCAGGCCCGCAGGTAAAATAAACAGGTCTAATAACAGATCTAATAATTGAATAAAAAATAATCGACATTCCCTCATTTTCTATGGGGGAATATTTTTTTATAGTTTCATTAAATTTATTTTTTTCTTTCAAATGACAGTTTATGTTGAAAAGACGACAGTTTATGTCTAAATAATGACAGATTATGCTCGGAACATAACAATTTGTGAAGACTTCGGACTTTGTGTTTTGTGTATATGGTATTCTTATTTGAACATAAAAATTTTAATCTGGCATTTTATAATGAAAATCCCTTTACAGAAAAAGTAAAGCAAACATCATGTTTTATTTTTACATAGTTTACCAGAAGACAACTCTTTAAGTTTTGACCTAAATCTGAGATAATAATTACATAAACATCATTTAAGCACTTAAATCATTACAGGCGGTGTAAAAGTAAACCGATAAAAGAATGACATTCAAAATGAAATGCTATTGTGTGCTATAATATGAGAAGGGTTGAGGATGGAATATGAGGTTTAAAATCGCTGTTGTTGAAGATGAAAAACAAAGCGCTGATATTCTTATAGGTTATATTAAGCGCTATGCTAAAGAGCATAATGAAGATATAGATGTGGTGTATTTTAGTGACGGCGATGAGATTGTATATGAGTACAAACCTATATATGATATTATTTTTTTGGATATAGAAATGCGGTTATTAGACGGAATGACCACAGCAGAACATATCCGCAAGTTAGATAAAGATGTTATTTTAATTTTTGTAACAAATATGACGCAATATGCTATTAAGGGCTATGCTGTTGATGCGCTTAATTATTTGTTAAAGCCTGTTCCGTATTTTGCCTTTTCGCAAGAACTAAAAAGAGCGTTTACAAAGCTCAAAAAAAGAGAAAACAACTATATAATGTTTTCTATCCAAGACGGTGTTATACGCCTTAACACTGCTGATATTTTATATATTGAAAGCATGAAGCACAAGCTTATTATCCACACCAAAGAAGATCAATTTGTTATAACCGGTACAATGAAAGAGATGGAAAACAAGCTTTCAGATATCAACTTTTTCAGATGCAACAGCGGTTATCTTGTTAATCTTGCAAGGGTTACTGGTGTCAAGAACAATCTTGCAATTTTGGATGACCGCGAACTAATAATAAGCCGTCCCAGAAAAAAGGTGTTTATGGAAGCCTTGACAAAATTTTTTGGAGATATGATAGTATGAACGGCGAAATTTTGCGTCATATACCTCGTTTTCACACCGCATTGGCGGAATGGGCGGCTTGCCTTGTTTTGATATTATTTCTCAAAAAACGGTTCAAAGGCTGGAAACTGGTTTTAATCATTGCCGTAAGCTTAGTCTTGCAAAGTGTATTGCAGTATGTAGCGGGTACATTACCGCTGATGTATTGGGTGCCGGGAATGGTATCAGCAGTATTATTGATGCTGGCTTTTATTTACCTTGCCTGTGATATATCGTTTATTTCGGCAATATATTGGTGCATACATGCTTTTATCTTGGCTGAATTTGCCGCATCCTTAGAATGGCAAGTCAGCTTTTTTATTACATCCAACTTTGAGGTAGGACGGAAGATAGTAGAAAGTATATGTCTATATGCCATTTATATTATAATTTTTATTGCTATTTATCTTTTAGAATCAAGATATATGAAAAATAAAGCTATTCTGGATATACGGGCAAGAGATATTTTTATGGTCTTTGGCATTGCCTTGTCTGTTTTTGTAATCAGTAATTTGAGTTTTATCAGTCCGGATACTCCTTTTAGCGGCAGATATGCCATGGAAATATTTTATATACGAACATTAGTGGATTTGATAGGATTGGTTTTGCTGTATTCACAGCGCGAACAAAAATTATGGGTGCATGCAAAATCAGAACTATCAGCTATACAAAATGTTCTCAACAGGCAGTATGAGCAATACCGTCAATCCAAAGAAAACATCGAAATAATCAATCGTACATATCACGATTTAAAGCATCAGATAGCTGTTATACGTGCTGAGCAAAACCCTAAAAAAAAGATTGAATATCTGAATGCTATGGAGAATGCTATTAAGTTTTATGAAACTCAATACAAAACAGGCAATAATGTGCTTGATACCGTATTGTCTTCCAAAAGCACTGAATATCTTGATAATAATATAAAATTTACATGTGTTGCAGACGGCAAGCTGTTGGAGTTTATGGAAGTAATGGATATCTGTTCTATTTTTGGAAATGCGCTTGAAAACGCTATTGAAAGCGTGAAAACCATTAAAGATGAGGACAAAAGACTGATAAAGCTTGCCGTATACGCTCAAAAGGACTTATTGCTTATCAATTTTGGCAATTACTATGAAAGCAAATTAAAATATGAGAATGGAAATCTGGCAACAACAAAAAAAGACCACATATACCACGGCTACGGCATAAAAAGTATAAAGATGGCAGTCGCCAAATATGGCGGTACGGTTAATATTAATACAAACAATAACTGGTTTAATTTGAGTATATTATTTCCTATTAATAATTAATTGTTTGTTTTTTAAAACAGAGTTATACAAAATTTAAATAAGCTTTTTTTAGACTTATATTTTTTAACAATTCAAGCAATTTATGCTTAAAAACGAGCAGTTTATGCGGGGAAAAGCCATTTTATATAATAGGTGTGTTACATATGAAGTATATGTTTTATGCAACTTATAAAAGATAGGAGGATAAAGGAATTGAGAAAAGGGTTATTTAAGTTCTTGGCAATATTGACATGCGTAATGTTTTTATTGCCGTTGACCGCCTGTGTCAAAACAGATACGGACGAAGACGAAAAGGTTTTACCGCCTGATCCTGTAAGTGCGGTTACAAATGTTATAATCATGTATGACGGAAATAAATTAACGGGAGGAGTGCTTTCTGTTGATGTTAGTTTGACCAGTATTACCCTTACAGCCGATGTACAGAAGACGGGAGATGCGGACGGCACGGTGACTTTTGTGAGCAGTGATAGTTTGGTTGCCGAAATAGGCAGTGCAAGCGGCATTGTTACACTTAAAAAGAAAGGTGAAACGATTATTTCGGCATCTGCAGGAGATAAAAAACACGAAATTGCGTTGGTTGTCGGTGACGATTTGCAGGGTTCTGTGACGGAAAAATATACCGTAACCGTCGTTGGCGGAATCTCAGACATAACAGCAGCAGTTGAGGGCCAACAGGTTGCATTAAGTTATACCTTCATGGAAGATCAAGAATTTTTGTATTGGGAATATAAAAAGACGAATAGCGGCGAATTAATCGATGAAAAAGATCTTTGGATCAATGGCAATAATTTTAGGATGCCCGCCTATGATATCACCGTAACGGCGATCATCAATGACCAGCTTCTTTATACACTGAACGTTTTGGGTGCTGAACTTAAAACCGCGAATCTTGATGAAGAGAGCTACGAATTTGAGGCGGGCATACCCGACGGCGATATTATACGGTATCAGCTTCCCAAAGGTGCGGTTGTTACGGTTGAGGCTTTTGAGGATACGCCTGATAAGATGTTTGTAGGCTGGGATTACGAGGTAATCAAGAATCGTGTAGGAGTCTTGGGCGAAAGAGAGTATAGCTTTATCATGCCTAAGGAAACTTTGACTGTTTGGGGCGTGTTTTCCAATACAAGCTCGCTTGGGTTTAGCTCTACGCTGTACGGCGTCAGCACTAAGGCGAACGGCGCAGATATTATTAAAGACGGTGCGCTATCCGTTGAAAGCGCTACGCCTTTGGATGCGGCTTTTGCCGGTATGGACGGTTACCGATTTGGTATTCCTGCAAATTCTACTGCTACATCAGAAACCAAGCCATTTCCAGAAAACATAACCCAGTCGAATGTTTCTACATTAACGACAGGTTCGCAGACCATGAAGGTTTTATTCAAAAATAATCATGCAAGCCTTTCCATAACTGTTGATCTTTACGCCAGTCAATATATAACAATTGCTAGAACAGGAGAGGTTACGATTGAACCCGGAGAATTAAAGACGGTACATTTTGTTGCTTCCGCAGGTTTTCATAATCCTACATTTGGATTTGCATTAAGAGCAAATATAGGCGGTAACTCCGACGATTATGTTCTCTTGGATATGGGCGTTCAAAAGGCTGACACGCACCCTGAAGGAGATCCAATGTTTAAGGTTGTCGAGGGAGAATATGCGCAGCTGGCTTCTTGGCATCCTGATACGCCCGACTATCCTGCTGGCAGCGGTATCCGCGGAGATTGTTATATGCCCGGCCCTACAGGCACTAATGCCGGACAACCTACGAACGTTGATTTTGGCGGACGTAAAAATGTCAACAACACAAATGGCATAACCAGTTTGACTATCCGCGATAATTATATGAATTTTAATAACGCGGTTGCTAAGGGTGGCGTTCCGTATCTAACGGCAAAGTATTCTAATTTGCCCAATTTTGATGACAGTCCTGAGGTTACAGTTTATTTCCGAATAATCAATACCAATATAAACAAAGGTACCTTTAAATTTTGTTTAAGCACCTCTAATTTGGCGACGGGCTATAATCCTCTCATCGACTCAGAAAAAGTTTCATATGACTTTTTATTAGATGGAAGCGACAATAGCGTGATGATGTTTGGTCTTACCATAAAGCGTACCTCGGCTACGGATGTTGTTTATTTCAGCATAATAAAAGAAAAGAACGACGCAAACCCTAACGGTGATCCCATCAATACAGCCACTAATTACGACCAAAACATAGTAGTCCAAATGCTTTTCAACAATAAAATTGGTGTACCGGATACGGATATCTATTCAGCAGAGCATCCATAAATAATAGAATAATAGCTAGTGAAGGCAGGCGGATAATACCTGCACTTAGGGAACAGACCTTAGGTGCGGGAATCCTGCTGGTGAATGAGGGTTTTTATTAAAATTTATAAGGAGAAGAAAAAGATGAAAAAACACGCAAAAAACCGCTTTATAAATGCTTTAATTACGCTTATGTTAAGCGTAACTTTAGTAATTCCAATGCTGAACAGCGGTTACGGGAGGGCGTTTGCAATAGGATACGAAGCGCCGAAACCGGTATTTGGCAATTATTTTACTCCTGATTATGCGTCAAAAGAGGAAGCATTTCAGGCGGGTGATGACCTAACCGAAGAAATTTGTGAGGAAGGATTTACTCTACTTAAGAATGAGGATAACGCGCTTCCCTTAGGGGAGGGCGCACGCATCAGCGTGTTCGGAAAAAGCTCAAAGGAAATGCTGTATGGCTTATCAAGCAACTATGTTCACCTGCGCGGAAGCATGGTGACCTTGCAGCAGTCTTTGCAATCTGCCGGATTTCAGCTGAATCCTACGCTCATTAACTTTTATAACAGCGATACGGAATCTGGGCAGGGCAGAGGTGCCCAGCCAACAAACGGCGCAAGTGTATTTGGTTATAATACTGGCGAAACACCGCTCAGTATGTATACCCCTACAGTAGAGGAAAGCTATACAAATGACTATAATGATGCCGCAGTTGTCATATTTTCGCGATCAAGCGGAGAGGGTTGGGATAACCCCCGCACTATGGAATGGAACGGGACCAGCTATACCTCCGGCGGCAGAGGACAATTGGTTCCGGGTGCACGCAGTATGTCTGATCATTATCTGCAGCTTGATCAAAACGAATCTGATCTTTTGAAGTACTTGGGCGGAAAGTTTAATAAGGTTGTTGTCCTGCTGAACACCCCCACTCAATTTGAAACAGGATTCTTGGACGATCCTGGTCATTACGGCTATCATGAAAATCTCAAGGCTGCGCTATGGCTTGGGTATCCCGGAAAAACGGGGATTATGGCGCTTGGCAGAATACTCAACGGTGAGGTAAACCCTTCGGGCAAAACTGTTGACACTTGGGCAAGAGATTTCAAACAAGACCCTACATGGCAAAATTTCAGCAATAACCGTGAAAGTTCAGGCAATCGATATAGTAATTTATCTGGCGGAAACCGCAGCAATTATGTCATCTATAAGGAAGGCATTTATATAGGTTATCGCTATTACGAAACCCGCGGCTTTACAGAAGGATTGGATAACGAATATACGGCTACAGGCAGTCCCAATCCGAAGATAAACGGTACGGATACAACCGTGTGGAACGATTGGTATACGGCAAATGTTGTGTATCCGTTCGGTCATGGTTTATCTTATACTACTTTCTCGCAAGAATTAGTTGATGCGCCTGTAAACGGAACGGTTATTACTGAAAATAGTGATATATCCTTGACTGTTAAGGTTACAAATACGGGAGCACGTGCCGGTAAGGAAACAGTACAGATTTTTTACACTGCGCCTTATTTTGGCGGCGAAATCGAAAAAGCGCATGTAGTTTTGGGTGGGTTTACAAAAACCAATCTGCTAGAGCCAGGAGAGTCCCAAAATGTAACCGTCGTGTTTAAGGTACAGGATATGGCGTCTTACGACTTTAGCGATGCAAACTTTAACGGTTTTAAGGGTTACGAGCTGGAGGCAGGTGATTATGAGGTAAAGCTTATGACCGATGCACATAACGTAATAGATGCCGTTACCTACACCGTTGCTGACGACATAGAATGCATAACCGACAGTACGACTGGTAACCCAGTAGAAAATCAATTTGACGATGTATCAAATTATCTTACAGACACGGCTGAGAACGGCGGCTTAAACGAAAAATATATGTCGCGTGCAAATTTTGCCGGCACATTTCCAACGACGTCTTTAAAAATTGCCGCTTCTAGTAAGTTAATACCGCAAATCGGGGTATGGACGGATTCTAAACCTGCGGACACAGCGGATAAACCCTACTATGTTGCACCGGAAAACATGCCAAACCCATATGGTAACGATAGCGGTGACGTGATGTTGTCCGATCTATTTGGTGCGGATTACGATGACCCGCTTTGGGATGAGTTTTTAGACCAAATTTCGTACGATACTATGAAAAGAATTGTGGGCGACGGTGGCTACCGTTCAGGACAAAATATACCCGCTTTGGGAATTTCTCGCGTTATAAATGCAGGTCAGCCTGCAGGCTATATGAGTTTGTTCAGCGGCATGGAAGGTGCTTTCTATGCCTTCTATCCCAGCGATGTGGTACTTGCCAGCTCGCATAATGAGGAACTTGCATACCGTAAGGGCGTGGAAATCGGAAATGAAGCATTATTCGGCACAGGAAAAGGAAAATCCAGATTCCCTGGCTGGTATGCTCCGGCGGTTAACACCCACCGTTCACCGTTTGGCGGAAGAAATGCCGATTACTATTCAGAGGACGGCATAATAGGGGGTAAGATGGCGGCTCAGGTTATACAGGGTGCCATGGAAAAAGGAGTGTTTTGTTTCTTAAAGCACTTTGCGGTCAACGATCAAGAAGCCAATAGAGTCGGACTTTTGACTTGGGCGAATGAGCAAGGTATGCGTGAAATCTATTTTAAACCGTTTGAAATCTGCGTGAAAGAAGGAAAGACTGTTGCAATAATGAGCGCGTTGAACCGCTTGGGACCTACTTGGGTGGGCGGACACTATGGGTTACTCACGAACGTACTCCGTAAAGAGTGGGGATTTGTAGGCGCAGTCGTTACGGATAGCTATATCAGCTCCTTTTCATCTACCGATCAGATGATTCGTGCTGGCGGCGACCTTGCATTAGGTTACGCAATCAACACCAATGAATTTAATCTTGATATAGAAGGTGCAACTTTTAGAACCGCGCTTAGAAATTCAACTCATAATGTTCTATACATTATGGCCAACAGTATGGCAATGAATACCGGTTATGCGACGCCACCCGATGTTATAAGTGATTATACGGGTTCTTTGCTTCCGGTAGCAGCTGTAGGATTGGCATATTCTGCAAATCTCGGAACGGCAAAAATCAATCCAGAAGCATTTGAGGGCACACCTGTTCCGAGCGATTCGGAAATAAAATACACCTTAAAAGAGGGAAGCATTTTGCCAGCGGGTCTAAATCTTAGCGAAAGCGGAGTGCTTTCTGGAACGCCAAAGGAGGATGTAAATTCATTTAAGTTTATCGTGCAAGCATCGTACAATACTTTTGTTAGAGAGGCGGCCTTTATTATTAGTGTTGCCGATACTAACGGTTCGATTATTTACCAAATGGACGAAAAAGTGGCTACTGCATCACTCGGAAAGGCTTACAGCTTCTCCGTAGCAGATGCAAAAATTTATAAGCCCGGCGAAACTCCAGAGGAAATTGCTAATTATCCTCCAATAACCTACACGCTTAAAAACGCAAGCAAGCTTCCAGAAGGGCTTACGCTTAATCAAGACGGAACCATCACAGGTACACCTACCAAAGAATGCATTGACTATTCATTTACAGTCACTGCAAGTGCTCTTGGATTTAAGGATAAAGATAACACCTTTACGATTTCGGTATTTTTTGACCTTAGCTTTTCGGGCAAAACCTTAGCTGTGGGTAAAATCGGCGTTCAGTATTTTGACAAGATAGATGCTGCCGTAAGCGATAAAACGGTTTCCTATGTGCTGAAAGATCCTAACAGTTTGCCGAAAGGATTAAACTTTACCAATGGCGGATTTATTGCAGGTACGCCGATGGAAACTGTAACGGACTACGTGTTTATCGTAATTGCAAGTGCAGAATTCTGTGCACCGCAGGAGGCCGAATACAAAATTACAATCGGTCTAGCATTCAATAAAATAGAACTGCCCGACGGCAAAGCCGGTCAGGAATATTACACCTCTATCGATACGGCACAAGGTGTGAACAATGTAACATATGCGCTGAAAGAAGGGAGCGTATTACCAGAAGGTTTAGTGCTTTCGAGCAACGGAGAGATTACTGGAACGCCTGCAAAAGCAGGAGTTTACACACTGACGCTTACAGCAAATGCTGAAGGATTGATGGGTGACGAAGTTACATTGACGCTATATATTGCAAATGCAGACAAGAGCGATAAACCCGATAAAGGCTGTGGCAGTGCTGCTATAAACTTATCGTCGGGCAGCGGATTGTTTGGATTAATGGCAGTGTTAGGTGCAGGATTTTTATTCTCACGAAAAAGAAATACATATTCTAAGCCTGAATGTGTGTAAAAAACAATTCTTTTTCATATTTGGTATTAGAAGAAAAGTTAAAAAAATAAAAAACGACTTTGAGGAAATTATGAATAAATTTTTAATAACAATTTTAAGCACTGTGTGTTTATTTATGTTCTTGTTCGGGTTTGCATGCAACAAACCCGACAAGAACAACAACGGCGGCAATAACGCCGGAATTAAGAGATACACCATGGAAGCGGAATATATCAATCTTGATGGTATCAGCGGCGGTGGACATTCTAGTGAAGCAAGCGGAGTGGATATGATTTACGGCGACGGAACAGACGATCAAAAGGCAAAGGGTTGGAGCAACGGTTACTTTGTAGCATTTACGCACAGGGAAGGAGTAGAATTTGAGTTTATATTCAATTCAGCAGAGGCAGCAACCGGCGTGACGATTGTTTTAAGGGTTGGCTCCGAAATGGGGGCACTGACATTCTCTCCATCCTCGTTCTCAATCAACTTAAATGGTGATGAATTGGAATACGGCAATATGTCGATCGCACATTCCCCGATTTTGGGAGACATGGTTTTTGCCGATAAAACTGTTGCTACAACAGCGAAGCTGGTCAAAGGCGAAAATGTGTTGAAGCTAAAGGTTCTTGCTAATGATCTTGCAGGCGGCACTACAGCCGGACCGATTATAGATTGCGTTAAAATCACGACCGCTGCGAAGCTTACCTGGACGGACAAAACGGAAAATCCGGACAATAGGGGTGGAATTTAGCATGAAGTTCCCTTGGAAGTCAGTTGGTGTAAAGGTCTGGCTCAGTATTACGTCTATAGTGCTTGTGCTGCTGATAACAGCAACTATTGTGATTTCTTATCAACCCTTTTTATATAATACAATAAGCTCCGTTATGGGTGGAAAAAGATTTGCACTTAAAGAGGGTAATTCGGATGACTATATGTATTATACTGCTGACTACAAAAACAAAAGCGAAGCGCTGAGAGCAGCGAATGCTTTCAATGAGCGCATCTGCGAGGAGGGTATTATTCTCTTAAAAAACGAGAATGACGCCCTGCCTCTAAAACTAGCAGAAAAAAGGATTACCGTATTCGGTAAAAACTCGACTAATCTTGTACTTGGTGGTTCGGGCTCTAATGCCAGTTCCAATGGAAGCGGTCAAGGTGCGTCAATTTACTCAAGCCTTACTGATGCCGGCTTTATATTTAATCCAGTAATGAAAGCATTTTATGAAAGCAACGGTTCAGCAAGACCCTCTGCGCCTGGCATAGGTTCAATTCTGACGGGCTTCCCTATATCGGAAGTGCCAATCAGCAGTTATACATCAGCAATAAGAAGCAGTTATAGCCAATATAATGATGCGGCGTTGGTGGTCTTGAGCCGTATCGGTGGCGAAGGCTTTGACTTACCTCGGACGATGTTTTGGAACGGTAGCAATTATACCACATGGTCAGGCGATCAAATTATTCCAGGTGCACGAAGCAAGAGTGACCATTATTTGCAGCTGGATCAAAATGAAACGGATATTATAAAAGAAGCCTGTGATAATTTTGACAAGGTAATTATGGTGATTAATTGTGCAGCGAATATGGAACTTGGTTTTTTGGATGATCTCACACATTATGCGTATAACGAAAATATCAAGGCAGCGCTTTGGATAGGCAATCCTGGTAATTCGGGCGCAAACGCTTTGGGCAAAGTTTTAAACGGGACCGTAAATCCTTCAGGGAGAACGGTTGATACATACGCTCGGGATTTTAAGCTTGACCCTACATGGAATAACTTCGGCAATAACTTAAAGGCAGATGGAAACCGTTATACCTTAAACGGCAGTGCCAGAAATGCCTATTTTGTGGAATATGAAGAAGGTATTTACACTGGATATCGGTATTATGAAACACGCGGCTTTACCGAAGCAGAAGACGGTAATTTGGGCTGGTACGATGAGAATGTGGTATTTCCATTTGGGTATGGGCTCAGTTATACTGATTTCAAGTGGGATGTTAGTGTTTTGTTTGAAGATAGCTCAACGCTTACCGCGGATACAGAAATCGAGATCACAGTTAAGGTAACTAACACTGGCAACACCGCGGGAAAGGATGTTGTTCAACTTTATTATACAGCGCCGTATATAGACAAGGAGATTGAAAAAGCGCATGTTGTATTAGGCGATTTTGTTAAGACGGATTTAATTGAGCCCGGAAAAGACGACATAGTTAAGCTACGTCTTAAAGCACGCGACATGGCATCCTATGATTATAATGATGCAAACGGCAATGGTTTTAAAGGCTTTGAACTAGATGCAGGTACTTATAAAATAAAAATCATGAAAAATGCGCATATTGTACCTGAAGCAGTGTTCAATTATGATGTAGCTGAGGGCGGAATACAATACAAAACAGATAACGCAACGGGAGCAACAATAACGAATCTATTTGATGATGTAAGCGAACATATAGAAAAGTATTTATCAAGAGCGGACTTTGAAGGTACTTGGCCGAAAGTTCTTAACGATACCGATCGTGCAGTTTCGCAAGAATTTATAAACTCTTTAACTTATAATCTGAACGACAAGCCTTCTGATCCATGGAACAGCACGATTGCGCCGAAACAGGAATCTAAAATATTATCGGATAAAAAAGCTAAGACAAAGCTGTATCAGCTATATGGGAAATCGTACGACGATCCTCAATGGGATAAGCTTTTGGATCAGCTAACTATTGGACAAATGAAAAAGCTCATTTCTGAAGGCAATTATCGTACAGGCAATATAGATAATATCGCCAAGCCTTTGACAATAGACGCTGACGGTCCTATGGGCTTTGCAATTTTCATGGGCGACCCATCTGTATATGATACGTGTTTTTATGCGAGCGAATGTGTGGTCGGAGCGACTTGGAATATTGAGATTGCTAACGGGATGGGTAAGATGGTCGGCAATGAGGGGCTAATTGGCGATGAAAAAGGCTCTGGTCGTCCGTATTCTGGTTGGTATGCCCCCGCCATTAATATCCATCGTAGCCAATTCGGCGGTAGAAATTTTGAATATTATTCAGAGGATGGAGTGCTTTCGGGCAAGCTTGCCACAGAGGTTGTTAAGGGTGCAATGAGTAAAGGTATTTATACCTATTGCAAGCACTTTGCGCTTAATGATCAGGAAACAAATAGGGATACGACCGGTCTTGTTACTTGGGCAAGCGAACAAGTTATGCGTGAGCTTTATTTTGTGCCGTTTGAAATGACGGTTAAGGAAGGTAAGACTACCGCGTTTATGTCGTCGTTTAACCGTATAGGCGTAACATGGGCGGGCGGGAGCTATCCGCTGCTGACAGAGCTTCTTCGTAAAGAGTGGGGTTTTAAAGGTACGGTTATAACCGACTTTAATCTTAAACCGTACATGAATTTAGACCAAATGATTCGTGCCGGCGGTGATCTTAATATTAGTCCCGGCAAAGATATATCCTCTAATTCTTCGGCAACTTCGATTGCGTCAATGAGAAAGGCTACCAAAAATATTTTGTATACCGTAGTCAACTCAAATGCAACAAACGGTATCGGAGAGGGCATTGTGTTCAGTTATGAAATGCCGTATTGGCAAATTGGCTTAATTAGTATCGATTGCTTTATTGCGGTGCTCTTGGGCGTGTGGGGATTCTTTGTTATACGCAAGGCTTATAAGGGCCACCGTGCTGCTAATCCCGATGTTTCATCGAACGAAGCTGGTACGAATAACGCTCAGTCCTAATACTTTGGACAAGATGAGTGAAATCTAGAAAGATCCAAAAAATATTGAAATAATTATTTAAAGTTTCTTTAGATAATTATATATTTTACAAAAGAAAGAGGGGACGGAGTTATACTTCGTCCTCTTTGGTTTTGCTTTTTTGCCGTGCAATTTATGCTATAGGCGCAACAGTTTATGCAGTTAGCGTTTTAACAAATTAAAATTATGATACCATTAGATAAAAGGAAAAGTTAAAAGGTAACCTTTTGTCCTTTTGAAAAATAAGCTTTGGTGGAATTATGAAAAATGCAGAAATTATAAGAAAAATGTCCCTAGAAGAAAAAGCATCCATGACGTCAGGCAAGGATTTTTGGCAGACGCAGGATATAGAAAAGCACGGGATACCGAGCATGTTTTTGGCAGACGGTCCCCATGGGATTCGTAAGCAAGCGGCTGCAGCTGACCACTTGGGTTTAAACGAAAGTATTAAAGCGACATGCTTTCCTACTGCTGCGTCTATGGCAAACACTTGGGATACGGACTTGGCCGAGATAATGGGAACTGCGTTAGGTACAGAAGCTGTTTGCCAACAAGTCAATGTCTTGCTGGGACCTGGTATCAACATCAAACGTAATCCACGCTGCGGCAGGAACTTTGAGTATTATTCAGAGGATCCGTACCTAACAGGCAAAATGGCGGCTTCTTACATTAAGGGAATACAATCTCAGGGTGTAGCCGCATGCGCTAAGCACTTTGCCGCTAACAACCAAGAAGACAGACGAATGGTAATGGACACCATTGTAGATGAACGTGCATTGCGTGAAATATACCTGACTGCTTTTGAGATGGCAGTTAAAAACGGTGGTGTCAAGGCTGTTATGTCTTCATATAACCGTCTTAACGGACAATATGCCAATGAAAACGAGCATTTGCTTGTAGATATTTTGCGTAAAGAATGGGGATTTGAGGGCATGGTAGTAACCGACTGGGGCGGAAACAATGACAGAGTTGAGGCACTCAAATGCGGCAACGAACTGGAAATGCCGACTAGCGGAGGAGAAACCAACAAGGATATAATCCAAGCTATTAAAGAAGGAAGACTGGATGAAAAGATACTGGATGAAAACCTTGATAGATTATTAAATACAATTTTTGAAACATCACAAGCATTAAAAAATTCTACATGCAAGTTTGATATAGACAAACACCATCGTATAGCTCAAAATGGAGCTAAATCCAGCATAGTTCTTCTTAAGAATGAAAACAATGTATTACCCGTTAAGTCTAAGACCAAAGTAGCGATAATAGGTGATTTTGCAAGACTGTCTAGGTATCAGGGAGCAGGCTCGTCAATAGTCAATCCAACAAAGGTAGATAATGCAATAGACAACCTTAAGGATTATGACTTTGAAACTGTAGGATTTGAGGCTGGATTTAAAAGATACGGCACAAAAAGCAAAGGACTTATTAAAAAGGCGTTAGCCTTGGCACAAAAAGCAGAGGTCATACTTT
>CALAYY010000241.1 GCA_937895465.1 uncultured Clostridia bacterium
AGTACTCTTTAAAAAACCCTGTAAGATTTCATACACCACAAAACAAATATTATATAGGCGTAGTACTACCTAATCTGGCAAAAAATATTGGCGGCGGAAACAAGGGTGTATTTAATGCTCAAAAACAGTCAATAGATAACAAACAAGCATGGACTGCAATCAATTATCTGAAAATGATTAATGATTACATTATTTAAAAAATTTTTTATAACGAGAAGAACTAATGAGCATATTTGAACTTATTAAGCAGTACTCTTTAAAAAACCCTGTAAGATTTCATACACCCGGACACAAAGGATTGTTAGACGGATTGGATATTACAGAACTTGATTTATTTGATATGGGCAGCACGACCTCTTATGTTCCGACTGCCGAAAAGACTACTGCACAGTATTACAGCGCAAACTACACCCACTATCTTATAAGCGGAACGACAAGCGGAATCTTGACGCTGATATCCGCTTTGCCCAAAGGCAGAATTATAGTAGGCAGGGCATCACACAAATCAATTTTCAACGGCTGTTTATTATCCGGAATAGAACCGCTTATAGTTGAAAACGAAGTAGTAGAAGATATATCTTTACCGCTTAGCGCAGAGGCAATAGAAAAAGCATTACTGGCTAACCCTGACGTTGAAGCGGTTTTTTTGACCTCTCCTAACTATTACGGACAAAACGCAGACCTAAAGGCAATCAAAAATATTATCGGAGACAGGTATTTACTTGTAGATGCCGCACACGGTGCGCATTTTGGTGCTTGTTCACTTTTGCCCGAAAATGCCACAAAATATGCCGACGCATGCGTCCTAAGCGCACACAAAACGCTGCCCGCATTTACTCAAAGTGCATATCTCAATGTCAATGACGAACGCTTGGAGACTGCTGTAAGAAACATCTTATATCTCAGCACTACAACAAGCCCGTCATTTTTATTAATGGCTGGGTTAGAATATGCAACTCAATATTTAAAAGAAAACCATAATCACTTTAAAACCCTTTATAAAGCAATTAACAAATATCTTCCTTTCCGTATGAAAAACGATGACTTTACACGTATAGTTATTGACTTAAAGCCATACAACATCAACGGAACTGAAGCAGACAGATTTTTACAAAAAAATCATAATATATATTGTGAATTTGGAAATGAACGCTATATAATATTTATTATTTCCATCGTAGATACTGAAGAAAAAGTTAAGCAATTAAGTATTGCTTTGAAAGATATGTTTAAAAAGGCGCAAGATCTGCCCACTTACGACTATGACCAAAGGATTGCTTTCAAACCGGCTAGAGCAATGAGCTTTATTGATGCCGCACGTCAGGAAACCGAGTATATTGACCTTAGTGAAAGCGAAGGCAGAATAAGTGCTGTTGAGGCTGGACTCTTTCCGCCGTGCCTTCCTGTTATAGCACGCGGAGAAATCATAACCAAAGAAGTCGTTGAGATTTTGTCACGCACCAATACCTTTGGGCTCAGTCAAGGCAGGATTCTGGTGTTAAAATAAGCTAATATATGTTAAACTATATTTAAGTATTTATAATTTTTATATTTACTGTCTTTTAAATTCATCTTTGGAAAACTAATGAAAGGGAAATTTATTACAATAGAAGGCTGTGACGGCAGCGGAAAATCCACGCAAAAAAGGCTTTTGATTGAACACCTTAGAAGCCTTAATTATGATGTGGTAGAGACACGTGAGCCGGGCGGAACGCAAGAAGCCGAAAAGATTCGCGAGCTTATCTTGGATAAGAGTCTGACTAAGATGTCAGGAGTTACCGAGCTTTTGTTATATACCGCGTCAAGAGTTGAGCATGTCAATGGGCTTATAATTCCCTCATTAAAATCAGGAAAACATGTGATTTGCGATAGGTTTATAGATTCTACTCTTGCTTATCAGGGATACGCCAGAGGACTTGGAATAAAATATATTCAAGAAATATTTGAGCTTACCACACCCAATTGCTGGCCTGATGTTACTATCTTTCTTAATGTAAATCCCAAAGAGGCTTTTTTACGAAAGGGTGGAAGGGATGAGAACGACCGTGTTGAAAATGAGTCGTTTGAATTTCATCAAAAGGTTTATCAAGGATTTTTAGAGCTTTGTAATATATACAAAGACCGTATTATCAATATTGAGGCAGACGGTTCAAAATATGATACCTCAAAGCTAATTATTCAAGAGTTATCTGACAGAAAAATTATATAAATTTTTATTTTTTTACAAAAATCCTATTTTTTATATAAGCTGTTTGATTTTTGACAGCATTGCTTTAGGATATGTTTTTGGTGTATAATGATAATATTAATTTAAGAGGAAAATATATATGAAGCTGGTTATAGCCATTATCAATAAAAGTGATTCTAAGCTTGTAGTAAAAGAGCTTATGAAAGGCGGATTTTTAGTAACTAAAATGTCGTCAGCAGGCGGGTTTTTGAAGGTGGGAACATCTACACTTTTTATAGGCACTCATGCCGAAAGAGTAGAAAAAGCAATTGATATTATAAAAAGCGTGAGCAAGGAACATAAATATGTTATTGGAAAGGTTGTCACAGAACAGCGTTCTGCAATAGAAAATGAAAACGGCAAGGAAATTGTGGTCGGAGGAGCGACGGTCTTTGTAGTTGAAATGGAACAGATTTTGAAAATATAGATGTTAAAATACGAAAACTTATTAAAAAATTTAAGAGCATACAAGTCCATAGCAAGCGATGTCTTGTCTGGTAATTTATCTCACAGTTATTTATTGATTTCAGACGATAACGAGGTCAAACAAAACCTTAGCATATTAATATTATGCCGTATCTTTTGTGAAAAAAAAGATAAGTTTCCATGCCTTAGCTGTCCTGAATGTAAGAAAATAATCAATAACAACCATTCGGATATTCATTATTACAGCGGACGCATTAATGTTGAAGATGTCAGCAAAATTATTGAAGCCAGCACCTTAAAGCCTTACAGCACGGATAAAAACATCTTTGTCATAACAGATTTGGGGCAGATGAATGCTGCCGCTCAAAACAAGATGCTCAAGACCTTGGAAGAGCCGCAAAAGGGTGTAACCTTTTTGATGTTTTCACATGATGAATCTATGGTTTTGGCTACTGTAAAATCTCGTTCTCAGGTTTATTTTGTAGAAAATTTTTCGGCTTTTGAAATAGAAAAAGAACTCAAGCTCCAATATTCTCAAGAGTCCTATGACAGCATAGCTATTGCTTCAGCTATATGCGGAGGCAAGCTAGACACAGCAGTTAAGTATCTTAATGACGATGAATTTAAGGATTTGTATAATCTGGTTTTTGAAATAATTAACAATATGCAAAAAAGCCCTGATATATTAGAATATCAAATAAAAGTGGAAAGTCATAAAAAACGCCTGAAAGAATTTTTGGAAATATTTTATATTGCTATAAGGGATATTATGGTAATTAAGAGCAGCTCAACTGATATTGTGTTGTGCAAGAACAGAATTAATGATATAATGAATGCTGAAAAAAGTGTTAGTTTGAAAGCCGGCTCAAATATACTTGACCTGATTCAACGCATGCAGCAACGCCTGTATTATAACGGAAATCCGGCTTCTGTTATAGACGAGCTGCTTTTTTCTTATCTGGAGGTTAAGGCTTTATGCCGATGATTGTAGGAATAAAATTTAAAAAAACCAATAAAATATATTATTTTTCACCTGAAAAACTAGACTTTAATGAAGGTGATGGAGCTATAGTAGAAACAGCGCGCGGAGTAGAATTTGGTATTGTCGCAATTACGCCGAGAGAGGTTGAAGAAAGCAAGATTGTTCAGCCGTTAAAGCCCGTAATGCGAAAAGCCAACAAAGAAGACTATAAAAAGCTTGAAGAACAGCAGGCAAAAATTCCGCAGGCTTTATCTTTGGCGCAAGAGAAGATAAAAAAACACAATCTTGATATGAAGCTTGTCGATGTTGAATATACCTTTGACGGCAATAAGATAATTTTTTATTTTACGTCAGAGGGCAGAGTTGATTTTCGTGAGCTTGTTAAGGATTTGGCTTATGTTTTTAAGATTCGTATTGAGTTAAGACAGATAGGTATTCGCGATGAATGCAAAATGTTAGGCGGACTTGCGCCTTGCGGCCGTGAATGCTGCTGCAGTTCGCATATGTCTGAATACAGCAAGGTCAATATTAAGATGGCAAAAAACCAAGGCTTATCGCTTAACCCTTCCAAAATAAGCGGACTTTGCGGCAGGCTTATGTGCTGTTTGGAATATGAAAACGACCATTACGCCCAAACGTCTAGGCGTATGCCCAAATTAAGTTCAGAAGTAAGTACGCCCGAAGGCAACGGGATTGTAATATATAACAATATGCTCAAAGAGATTGTAAAGGTAAAACTAGCCGTAAAAGACGGCTTTGAAATTAAGGATTTTGAGCTTTCTCAAATCACAGCCAAAGAGACATTGGCAGAAGAACTTGAAAAAGATGTAATAATTGATGAGAGTATAAAAAGCATTATAGATTAATTAACAATATTTCTCTAGTTATTACCTATTGGTTTTTCTTGATATTTTTTTTTATAATGATATAATTATACCATTAACATAAGGAGTAAATTATGGCATACAAGATTAGTGAAGAGTGTATTTCTTGCGGCAGCTGTGCTGCAGACTGTCCTGTTGAGGCAATTTCTGAAGGCGATAGCCAATATGTAATAGATGAAGATGCTTGCATTGATTGCGGTAGTTGTGCGGACACCTGTCCGGTAGGAGCTATTGCACCTAAAGACTAGATTGTATTTTGATCTATAACTTTTGTTTAAAAGCCGCTCTTAATATAAAAGAGGGCTTTTTGTTTTTTTATTTATTAAACTTTAAGGTATAATAGCTTATATATGAACATTGATATCAATGAGTTAAGATTAGATGACCTTCAGGTCAACGACCTCAAAATCTTTCAAAACAAGGATAAATACTGCTTTACTTCAGATGCGGTAATACTAGCTAATTTTGCACGGGTAAAAAAGGGCGAAACCTTTGCTGACCTTGGTAGCGGAAGCGGTATTATTTCTATACTTTTAACAGGAAAATATAATGCATCCAAAGTCTATGCAATCGAACTTCAAGAGTACCTTGCTAAGATGAGTGAGCTTAGCATACAACATAACAGCCTTAACGAAAAAGTTAAGGTTATCAACCAGCCCATGCAGACAGCACACAAAATTTTGGGCAAGCATAATATGGATGCCGTTATATGCAATCCGCCTTATACCAGAAAAGGCGACGGCGAAACCAATCAGGATGTAGAAATTGCAATTTGCCGCCATGAGATTAAAGTGAGTCTGAAAGAAGTTGTTGAGAGTGCTGCAAGCTTAATAAAATACGGCGGAAGGTTTTATCTTATTCATCAGACAGAACGCTTGAGTGAGATATTTTATCATCTCCATAATTATAAATTTGAGCCTAAGCGGATAAGATTTGTTCAGGGGAGAGTGGGAATTAAGCCTACTCTTGTGATGATAGAAGCGTATTATAACGGCAATATCGGACTTATAGTTGAAAACAATCTTGTGCTGTATGACAATAACGGACAAGAAACTGATGAGCTAAAGAGTATTTATGGCAGGTGCAATTATGAAAGGTAAGCTATATATAACAGCTACGCCCATAGGCAATTTGAGCGAAATGACTCCAAGAGCCATACAAACATTAAAGGATGTTGACCTTATTCTTTGTGAAGACACTTCTCACAGCAAAAAGCTTATGAATTATTTTGCAATTGATACACCGCTCAAGAGTTATCACAAATTTTCTGAAGCCAAGAGCATACCAGAAATTATACAAAAACTTCAAAGCGGTCAAAGTATTGCACTTATAACTGATGCAGGCATGCCCACAGTATCAGACCCCGGAAGCAGGTTGATAAGTGCATGCTATGAAAATGATATTAATGTAAGCATTATAAGCGGAGCAAGTGCAGTAATTAATGCCGCCGCACTTAGCGGCATGTGCGAAAAAGGCTTTGTCTTTGTAGGGTTTTTGCCTGAAAAAGCCAAAGAAAAGCAAAATGCACTTGAAATGTATGCGTATCTTGATGTGCCTTTGATTGTTTACTGTGCGCCGCATAATTTGCAATCAGATTTGGAGTTTTTGTTTTCTTTTCTAGGCAGCCGAAAGGTTGCAGTTATTAGAGAAATGACCAAGATGTATGAAGAAATTGTGTTTATTGATCTCAAGGACTATCAGACACTTACTCCTAAGGGTGAGTATGTATTGGTCATTGAAGGCAAGCCTAAAAGCAATCCATTATTAGAATTATCTATAGAAGAACATCTAAAGTATTATATAGATAATGGAACAGAAAAAAAAGAAGCAATAAAAAAAGTAGCGGCTGAACGTTCACTTAATAAAAACGAAGTCTATCAGATAGCAATTAAGTTATAAAAATCTCACCAAGAAACAGCCGACTATTACACTTATAAGTGCAGAAATCAGTGCTACAGGCACAGCAAATCTTAATTTTTTTACCTTTCCAGAAGCAAAATAAACGCCTGCAACATAGAACACTGTTTCAGATGAGCCCATAATAACGCACGCACAGCGTGTCACATAGCTGTCAGCACCGTTCTTTGTCATAAGGTCGTTTAAAAGTGCAAGACTGCCAGAACCGCTAAAAGGTCTAAGCAGCGTAATTTCAGCAAGCTCAGACGGAATTCCCAAAAAACCAAATACTGGTGTAAGAATTTTTGCCGCAAAATCAGTAACACCGCTTATTCTCAGAAGATTTACCATAATCATTATAGCCGCAATATAAGGAAAAATCCCAACGCCCAGAGTTATCGCGCCTTTTGCGCCGTCTGTAAAATAGTCATAAGCAGGCACCTTTTTGAAAGTTACTATCAAAAAAATTATCAAAAAAATTATAGGTATAATATAATCAGTCATACTTTCTTTCGCCTGTTTTTTATTTTTAAAATCAGCTTTACCAACAAAACGGCACTAAGAGTTGAAATAAATGAAGTGATGATTGTAGGCAGGATTATATCGGATGGATTAGTACTGTTCATAGCAGTTCTAAGCGAAATTATAGTAGTAGGCAGAATCTGTATAGAAGAAGCATTGATTACAAACAGCATTATCATTGCATCAGTTGCAATGCCTGTTCCGTCATCCATGCTGTTGATTGCCTTAATCCCCATAGGCGTTGCTGCGTTGCCCATTCCTAGTAAGTTAGCCGCAATGTTCATACTTATATATTCTGCCGTTGTATCAGATACACGCCCGAAAAGAAAATATATCATAGGCTTTAACCCTACTGATAACTTTTTGTTAAAGCCTGTCTGTTCTAAGATGTTAAGAATCCCAAGCCATATAGCATACAAAGCCATAAGCGAAAAAGATAGCTTCAATGCATCATTAACCGCATCAATCATGCTTATAAGCGTTGATTGAGGCTTTACTATAAGCATTACTGTAAACCCTATAAGCATTAAGATTGACCAGATTTTGTTCATTATAATATGATATGACCAAGCTGTTTTAGATATGAAGTGAAAAATAAATTGATATAAGGGGATAATTTTATTAACAAGACCAATGAATTTACAAAAAAGCACAAAAGATATATAATTGATAGAAAATAAGAAAAGGTAATATTATGAATAAAAAGTATTATATTACAACACCCATATATTATCCCAGCGGCAATTGGCACTTGGGGCATTGTTATACCACAGTAAGCTGTGATGCTTTGGCAAGATTCAAAAGGCTTCAAGGCTATGATGTTTATTATCTGACAGGCACTGATGAACACGGACAAAAAATTGAAGAGCGTGCAAAGGCAAAGGGCATGCAGCCCAAAGAATTTGTGGACTCTCTTGTAGAAGACATAAAAAAGCTTTGGGAACTGCTTGATATAAACTACACCAAGTTTATAAGGACAACGGACGCTGACCATGAAAAAGCAGTCGGAAAGATATTTTCTAAGCTTTATGAAAAGGGAGATATTTATAAATCCTCTTATGAAGGATGGTATTGCACACCTTGTGAATCATATTGGACTCAATCTCAGCTAGTTGACGGCAAATGCCCTGATTGCGGCAGAGATGTTCAAATCACCAAAGAGGACAGCTACTTTTTTAGGCTGTCTAAGTACCAAGATAGATTAATAGGCCTTTTGACCAAAACAGATTTCTTGCAGCCCAAGTCACGTGTTAATGAGATGGTCAATAACTTCCTCAAACCTGGACTTACTGACTTGTCAGTATCACGCACAAGCTTCAAATGGGGCGTTCCTGTTCCTTTTGACCCTGACCATGTTATATATGTATGGATTGACGCACTTTCTAACTATATCACAGCTTTGGGCTATACTTCGGAAAATGATGAGGACTTTAAAACATACTGGCCCGCAGATCTTCATATGATGGCAAAGGAAATTATAAGATTTCACTCTATCATCTGGCCTGCCGTATTGATGGCGCTTGATGTTCCGCTGCCCAAAAAAGTTTTTGGTCACGGCTGGCTGTTATTTGGCGGAGACAAGATGTCCAAGTCCAAAGGCAATGTTGTTGACCCGTTTATTCTTGTAGATAGATACGGACTTGATGCGGTAAGATATTATCTTCTTAGTGCGCTGCCCTATGGAATGGACGGAACATATACCAACGAAACATTTATCAACAAGATTAATACTGATCTTTGTAACACTTTGGGCAATCTGGTTAGCCGTACCATTGCAATGACTGAGCAATACTTTGACAGTGTCATTCCTGCACCTGTTAAAAAAACTGAGCAGGACGACTTTATTGTTCAAGCGATAAAAGACATTTACGGCAAGGTTAATCAAATGGTAGAAGATTTGGAAATCAACAAGGCAGTTGAAGAAATAATCAAACTTACTGAATATGCCAACAAATATATAGACGAAACAGCACCTTGGAAGCTTGCAAAAGAGCCTGAGAATAAAGACAGATTAAGCACGGTCATGTATAATCTATGTGAATGCATAAGAACAACAGCGGTAGTATTACAACCGTTTTTAACACGCACACCAGAAAAGATTTTTGAACAGCTTGGAATTACCAAAGATAATTTAAAAGCATTTGAAAGTGCAGGCACATTTCCTGAGGATTTGATTGGCTCAAATGTTCACAAGACAGAGATTTTGTTCCCACGACTTAATCTTCAAAAGGAACTTGACGAGCTGTCCAAGCTATAATAGAAGGCGAAATATGCTCATTGATACACACGCTCATCTCAACGATGAGAAATATGCTGATAATTATCAGGATATAATAAGTAAATTAAACGAAAATAATATAGAAAGAATAGTATGTGCTAGCTTCGATGTTCCTTCATCAATATCCGCCCAAAAGATTGCGGCAGAGTTTGACACAGTATATTATTCAATAGGCACGCACCCTCATAATGCCAAGGACTTTTCTAAAGACGATTTGAAGTTTTACAAGTCTCAAAAAGGTCAAAAAAAGTTGGTCGCATTTGGAGAAATAGGACTTGATTACCATTATGACTTTTCTCCTAAAGATGCTCAAAAGTCCGTATTCTTATATCAGCTTGAAGCGGCTTGCGAAATGGGATTGCCTATCATTATTCATAGCCGTGAAGCTTATGACGATACTCTAAAAATTTTGGACGATAATATTGAATATACCAAAAACGGTATTTTGGTGCATTGTTATACAGGCACTTTGGATTATGCCCAAGAAATTTTGAAACGAGGTTTTTTTCTTTCTTTTGGCGGTGCAATCACTTATAAAAATAATCACATAGCTTACGAAGTATTGCATAATATATCTTTAAAGAATGTTGTGCTTGAAACGGACTGTCCCTATCTTACACCTGTACCCTATAGAGGCAAGGTCAATGAGCCAAAATATATTAATCTAGTCGCCCAAAAAATAGCCGAATGGAAAGGCGTTTCAGTCACTGAAATTGAAGATATTACAACAAAAAACGCATTTAGATTTTTTAATAGAATGGAATAATAGGAAAACACAATGAATAATTTTGTATATAAATTTGAAAAAAAGCTATATATCAATCTTACCAACAGATGCAGCAATAACTGTACCTTTTGCTTAAGAAATAATGGCGATGAAGTGGGCGGATATTATTTGTGGTTAGAACGTGAGCCAACAGCTGAAGAAGTAATTGAACTGCTTAAAAAAGAAGACCTCAAAAAGTATCCCGAAGTGGTCTTTTGCGGTTATGGCGAGCCTACATATAGAATAGACGAAATTAATAAAATTGGGACATATTTAAAGTCTAAGAGCGCATTTACAAGACTTGATACCAATGGTCAAGGCAATCTTATTAATGGATATAATATTGTAGAGAAATTAGTTAATATTATTGACAAGGTAAGTATTAGCCTCAATCAATATAACGCCCAAGAATATGACAAGATATGTCTTAGCGAATTCGGCGAAAAAGGTTTTGACGCCATGATTGATTTTGCAGTTATGTGTAAAAATTCTGGTATAAAGACACGGTTTACTTTGGTAGATGTGATAGATGAAGAAGATAAGAAAAAGTGCCAAAGCCTTGCCAAGACCTTAGATATTGATTTGGATATTAGAAGTTATATAGAATAGCAGGGTAAGAATATCAAAACATCAGCTTTTTTAATAAAGTTTTTTAGATTATGTTGTCTGCTAAAAAGAACTCAAAATCCTAATTTTTTAATACTCTGTCTGATATAATATTGATATGCTCATATGTATATATCATCAGATGTGAAGATGTGTTTTTGTCCATATAGGTTATATGTTAATATGTACATATAACCCTAATTTGCATATAGAACTTGCATGTGCTAAAATTAATCAGGTGAAGAAATAATGATAGTTTTTAATAATGATTGGGATAATGTATTAAGTCAAGAGTTTGAAAAAGAGTATTATCTAAAAATCCGCCAATTTTTAAAATCAGAATATATGGAGCATACAGTCTATCCTGACATGTATGATATTTTTAATGCGTTAAAAGCTACACCTTTACAAAAAGTAAAGGCTGTTTTATTAGGACAAGACCCTTATCATAATCAGGGTCAGGCACATGGTATGTGCTTTTCTGTTAAGCCTGATATTGATATTCCGCCGTCATTAAAAAACATGTTTTCAGAATTAGAACAGGATTTGGGATGCAAAAGACCTGATAACGGCTGTTTGATAGAATGGGCAAAACAAGGTGTACTGCTTCTTAACACAGTATTGACGGTAAGGGCTGGTATGGCTAATTCACACAAAAACATTGGCTGGGGGATTTTTACTGACTACATAATAAAAGCAATAAGCGACCAAAAACAAAATGTTGTTTTCTTATTGTGGGGCAATAATGCTAAGAGCAAAAAACCTTTGATAGACCAGAATAAGCATCTTATTTTGGAAGCGGCTCATCCAAGCCCGCTTTCAGCTTTTGCAGGATTTTTTGGATGCCGTCATTTTTCCAGAACAAATCAATATTTAAAAGAGCATAATATTGAGCCAATTAATTGGCAGATTTCTGACAGGGCAAATAACTGTTATCTCAAGGTGAATGAATGAGCATTGTATTTCAAACTAAGATTATAGTCCAAAATGCCGGCAGATTATTAATATTGGCATGTGCTGATAAAAACGGCAAAATTCAATATGATCTTTTGAATGGAGTAATAAACAATAAAGATAATATACAGTTAGAAATTTTTAAACAGGTGCAATCATCTGTTCATGCCAAAGTAAAAAGCTGCAAGTTTTTAACTAAGATGTCTTCCAAAAGCCCAAACGGAAATACAACAATAACTCTTTATTACCTTTGCGAGACCAAAACAGATGTTTTGAAACTTGAACAAAAGTATGACAGCTATTATTGGCTTGAAATTGACGATATAATAGCTCAGCCTGTTTTGCCTGCATGGATAAAAGGTGCTGCATTGCTTTTGTCTTCAAAAAGAAAAGAACAGTCAAAAAAGGCAGATTATAATCAGGTTTTTATAACTGAGATTTTGACAGGCTTAGGCGCTAAAAAGACGCAAAGAAATGATTCCTTATATTTCTCAGCTAATAATAAAACATTTTGCATTATAGATAAAGAAAACATTCAATTATTATTTGATAATAACATTAAGCCTGATTTTGAATATAAAATTATTACCAAAAAAGGTATCGAATGGCTGCAAACAGAAAAAAGCCTTGATAATATTGAAAAAATAAAGCCGTTTTTAAAGAGTTCATTTGAACATGCAAAATTATAATATCAATTTATTTTATCTTCTTAGAAAACAAAATATCAAATCTTTGTAACAATTTGCGATTTTGAAAAAAATGTAAGAAATAGTGATATAATAGTAGTATAAAATATTTTTGAAGGAAAAGAGAATGTATTATACTCAAGAAGAAAGACCCAGAAAAAGTTCGGGAATATTGATAGCAATTGTTATAGTTTTGGCTATAGATTTGGGTGCAGCTGCAAGCTATATTATACTCAAAGTTAACGAGCCTGAGCGTGTGCCTGGACGGATTATAGAAAAAACATCCGTTCAATATAATGTTGATGATGACACAGAAGTGCAGATTGCCAAAAACAATCTGTATTCCACGGTTGAAATAGAAGTCTTAGGCAGAACTTCAAGTTATTCAGGCACGGGCTTTATAGTAGATTACATAAATGATACTGCAAAAAATGCCCAATATCCTGTAATCATGACCAATTATCATGTCATCAGTGCTGCTGTGGAAGAGTTAGGGTATAAGATTCATATAAAGCTTTTTGATAAAGCAACCTTTTTTGGTGTAGAAGCAAAAGTAATAGGCTATGATTCCGAAATAGATATTGCCGTATTAAAATTAGAAATTGATTTGGCGGACGTACAACAGCGTGTAATAAAATTTGGCAACTCAAGGGACTTGCAATACGGTCAAAGAGTAGTAGCTATAGGCAATGCATTGGGCGGAGGTTTGAGTGTTACTGCCGGAGAAATCAGCATCCCTGAAGTGGTGCAGTCTATAACTCTTGAAGGTAATTTAAAGGCAAGCGGAACTATTCAGCATTTTATTCAGACAAGTGCGGCAATAAATTCTGGTAACAGCGGCGGAGTTTTACTTGATATGAAAGACCATGGAAGAGTTATAGGTATTAACACTTATAAAGCAATTGCTGACACTGCTTCTGGCGTCAATATTCCTGCGGATAATGTGGGGCTTGCTGTTCCTTCTAATATGGCAAAGGCTATTTTAGATTATATAAAAGCCGAAAGTAATAATTTTGCCAATAAAATAGGTGAGGTTTCAGCAGCTCGTGATTTTGAGCTTAACTTTAATTCTCTTATGGCAGATATGGACGGTAATTATAATAATGTCTTAAAAGCCCAAAAAGACATAAAATTTAGTGCGGGTTTTTTTGCGCCTGTAGATATATCTAAAGATGATGCTATTACCCAAATTAACGGTATAAATATAGACAAATTTCATACCGGTACACTTATTCCTTCACCTTCAATATTTTCTGAGCTTGTTTTATATTATGGAAGCACGCCTACTAATTTAGACGTTAATTTTTACCGCCTTAATTTGACCATAAACAACAAGACGACTTTGACTATACCTAATATGTATCTTCAAAGAGAAATCCCATGGATTAGTGACTTTTTACAATAAAAGACATTTTGAAAAACTGATTGTTTTTTTATATATAATAATATATAATAATGTAGATTAAAAACCGTCAATTACGGAGGAAAAAATGGAAGAAAAAGTTTTATTTGAAAAAGTAAAAGAGGTTTTAGCTCGTCAGTTAAAAATAAAAGACACCTCTAAAATTACTATGGACTCTGATATAGTTGTTGATTTTAACGCAGATTCAATTGATGTTATTGAAATGCTTATGGAGTTAGAAGATACCTATAATATTTCTGTTCCCAGTGAAAAAGCATTGGAAATGAAAAAGGTAAAAGACTTAGTTGCTTTTTTGTCAACAGTTATAAAATAAAGCGTTAACATTAGAATTTGATTAAAAATAGTCTTTATAGGGCTTGGGTGTATTTACCGAGCCTTTTTTTTGTGTTATCATAAGTTGTATAAAAATATATATGTGTAGGTGTAACTTATGAAAAAAACCATAAAGATATTTTCAATAGTATTAATTTTGATACTTGGTCTAAGCATTTTTACATCATGTTCGGGTCCCTTTGTTATACCCTCGGATAGACCGATAGAGGATAACAATGACGATTCCAATAACGGCACCAATAATAATATTGATGATAAGAACTATCAGATAGAAGATGAAGATGCTCAAAATTACACTGCAACCGATATAGCCAACATGTTAGCAAAAGCAATAAAAGGTGCGATAGAGATAGAAGTCTCATTTAGCAGTCTAACCGTGTCAGGCACATCAAGCGGCAGCGGTTTTTTGATTGGTAAAATGTCAGATGATGACCCTGTATTTGTTACTAATTACCATGTCATACAAAGCGCATTGGAAAAAAATACAACTTATGAGATTCTTATCAAATTGGCAGATAAGGCAGACTATTACTCTAAGCCGGCAGAGATTATTGGGTATGATGCGGATATGGATATAGCGGTATTGACTTTGGATAAAGAGATATCAGATATTGATGAGCGTATCCTGGAATGGGGCAACAGCAAAGCTGTATATAGAGGTCAGGAGGTTTATGCCATAGGCAATGCTTTGGGGTATCAGACATCAATTACACAAGGTATAGTAGGTATTGCAGAAGAAATATTTTTTTATGATGATAACGACACGAAAGATATTGAAAATGATGATATCTATAAGCATGTCATAAGACATGACGCTTCTATTAATTCAGGCAATAGCGGCGGAATGCTTATTAATAACAATGGTGAAGTTATCGGCATCAATAGTTATGGCTATTTGTCCAACATAACAGAAATAATAGGTGATGACCAATCCAGAACTGATTATTACACCAATGCAGAAAACATGAGCCTTGCAATACCGTCTAATCTAGCCAGAGCGGTTTATGAATATGTAATGATTAATTATGATAGTACACAAGTTATTGACGCCTCAGTTGCCCGCGAGGACTTTAACGATGTGTTAAGAGTGATTGATGTAAGCTTAGATGAAAACGAAGAAAGCAATATCTTAAAAGTAACACAACCAATATCTAATCTTGGCTTATTAAAGGGAGATATAATATTAGAGGTCAATGGAATCAGTATTGATGATATGTTTTTTGATAATACACAAATTATAAGTCCTTCAGTTATCTTGGAGCTTGGATATTATTACAATAAAAGTGCAGCTAATCAAAGCCAATTAATTATTAAAGTATTGCGAAACCAAACAGAAAGAGAAATATTAACAGGATATTATTTGGCTACTGATAATCTTCCCGTATGGTATGATGAATTGGGGTATGAAGCCGCATAAAGCTGAAAAATCGCACAAAAGCTTAATAAAAAACAAAAGCAATGATTGACATAATTTAATCGCCATAGTAAAATAAACAAAAGTTGTAAAATTTGATGTTTTAGACAGGGGAAAAGATTTTTGAAAAAAATTCTATGTGGTTTTTTATTGCTATTTATTGCGGTTATGTTCTGTTCGTGCGATAAAGAAATTAAAGTTACTTTTGACCCAAATAACGGAACTGACGAAGTCCAAACAGTTGTAATTTCTTCTGATAACTTGCCACCGATAAGCGCTCCAAAAAAAGAAGGATATTATTTTGGAGGTTGGTGGACCGAAAAAGAGGGCGGAGAGCAATGGCTTTTTAACGAAAAAAAAGCTACTGACGGGCTTATATTGTATGCTCATTGGCTGAACACAATGTTAACAGTCAATTTTGACAATAATCTTCCTTCATTAGAGGTTTTGAATACTCCTGCAATTGACACTTTATCCCTTACTCACAGCTCCAAAATACCTATTCCTGATGAGCCCGAATTAAAAGACGATATTTACTACTTTGTAGGCTGGAGCAAATCTCCCACCCAATATACACCGTGGATTTTTAATAAGCATACTATTATTGAAAATACAGTTTTATATGCCTATTGGGAAAAATATGCTACAGTTTCATTTGATTTAAGTATTTATGAGATTGAAGAGATAGAGGGCAATTTAAATAGATTAAGCGACAAGAAGGTACGGCTTGGCAACACTATCAATACTTTGGATGAAATAAAAGCTATAGATCAAAAGAACTTGTTTGAGGGATGGTATACGGATGAAAATTGTTTAAACAGGTGGGATTTTGAAACTGTTATTTTCAATGATATAACATTATATGCCAATTGGGATGAAGCAATTAGGGTTAGCTTTGATATTAACGCGCCCGAATCGGCAAGCGTCAATTGGCGTTATCCTATACAATATATAATAAGAAAAAATATGTCTTTATGGAACGCCTATACAAGAAACGATATTAAAAATGTAGAATGGCTGTTACGAGAAAGTCTAGTTCCGCATGATCAAAACTATCTTTACGCTGTAAATACATGGTATTATTTAAACAGCCAAGGCGAAGAAATTGTTTTTGATAATGACACCGTCCTTACAGAAGATACCACAATTTATGCAAAATGGCGGCAAGCCAATTATTATAAATTTGACGGTAAATACCATGAATTGTTTCATCCCCAAACCCCGGATACACAAAACACCAATCAGTTTTCTAATTTTGGAATGCTGCCGTACCGCAGTAGTGGATATGCTAATTATTTTGTGGGATGGTTTTATAAGAATAATCCCAACATGGAATATTTTGGCGAAAAAGTTGAGCCTCATACAGAGTTTGTATCTAGGTATTTTAAGTTAACTGATGAAAGTAATTTTATTCTTGAAAAGCAGGGCGATAAAAATTATATGACTTTAAAAGATACATTTAGCTCAAAAGATTTGGTGCTACCTGATTATATCGCTGTTTATGACGAGGTGAAAAAAAGTTATACTTATGTTTATGATTTTATAATAGACCTGACTAAATTTTCTAATATAAAAAATATAGTTTTTGCTTCATATCATATGACTTTTTTAAATAGCGTTAAGATAATTTCTAATCAAAATAATATAGATATCAACTTTTTCAGCAGCTCTCAATATTATAAGATTTATGGTAATTATGTGTATTCAGTAGATACTTATTTTATCGAAGAGTATTATCAAATGCGATACCAACATATTGACGATCAAAATAGAACTACTGATTTCAAATATAGCGTTTTAACGTTAGAAGGATCTGTTTTAAAAGACTTAACAACGCCCTTAGCAATGCTTCCTTGTGAAAATACAGACATTATCAAAAACCCTATTATTTTAGAAGCGAAGTTTATGAGTTATTACCGTGAAATAAATAATAAAGTCTTGTTTTGCGATAACTCCTATCTTGATAGTGTACGTTCAAAAATTTTCAACGGTTTGTTTTCAGGGTCGATTGTCTATGATATTAGCATTTTGCAAAACAAAAAAGATAATTACCTTATCCAAAATAATGAGCTTATTTATTATATGAACCGCCAAGCAGATTTAGATACTGTAGAAAAAAAGTTGAATGTTGACCTTAGAGACAATCCGTTTTTGAATATAAAAAAGATTAATACAAACAGTATAATATTCAATATTAATTACATCACAGAATACACGGTTAATTTATATTTATCTCAAAATATTGAAAAGATAGAATCTAGAGCAATAGAAAGGTCAACAACTATGAATATTTATCTTTATGGGCAATGTCCTGAGATTATTTTTAGGGCAAATGATTCAACTGATACATATGCCCAAGACGGCAGTGTAGCACCGATTAATATACCAAATAATTTGCCGCATAGAAATAAGATTTCTTATATGGATTTGATTTATTACTTTAATTCTCAATTTTCAGATTCATACAGTGCCTGGGCTTCTGAATTAAGCTATTCATATCAAAATGTTTATTTTCGAACATTTGAGTCTTAGAGTAATATAAGGAGAAAATGTAATGATTCAGCTAAAAAACATTACCAAAACATACGGCAGTGGAAAAAATGCAGTGACTGCATTAAAAAACTTAAGTATTGATTTTGGCTCAAAAGGATTAGTTGTCATTTTAGGTAAGTCTGGCTGTGGAAAATCAACCTTATTAAACATTATGGGTGGACTTGACAAAGCCAATATTGGTGAGTTGATTATTGACGGGCGTAGCACAAAATCATTTTCTTCTTCTGAATTTGATTCTTATAGGAACACTTATGTAGGTATGGTGTTTCAAGAATTTAATCTTATTGACGAGATTACAGTTTATCAAAATATTGAGATAACATTAAAACTGCAACGAAAAAACACAGATATTAACACGGTTGACGAAGTCTTGTCAATGGTTGGGCTGGGCAGTCTAGGTTATAGAAAGCCTTCAGAGCTGTCCGGAGGACAAAGACAGCGTGTAGCTTTGGCACGAGCTTTGCTCAAAAAACCCCAGATTTTACTGGCAGACGAGCCTACAGGTGCGCTTGATGTATCTACTAGCGAAGAGGTCTTTGAAGTCCTAAAAAAGCTTGCAAGAACACAACTTGTAGTTGTCGTTACGCATGACAGGGAACTGGCTTTTAGTTACGGCGAAAGAATAATAGAGTTGGTGGACGGCGAGATTGTTTCAGATAAAGAAATTCAGCTAGACAGCTATTCACCTGTAAAAGTGCTGTCTGACAATGTTATAGAAGTCGCAGCAGGCGGTGAAATCTCAGCAAATGATATTAATCAAAAGTTAAAACAAGGCGTTTTTAACTATATAGGTATCTCACACGATAAAGATAGAATTGCTCTTGCGTATCCTGATACATTTGATTTATTTTATTTGCCTAAAGAAAAAATCAAGATGCGTAATACCAATAAACAAGACATAGTTTCGGAAGAAAATCAATTTAAACTCCAAAAAGGAACATTGGCACTAAAGGACGCAATAAAAATGGCAAAGGTAAACAAAAAACGTACCAAGAAGCGTTACAGGTTTATTACATTTTTAAATACTCTTTGCTTTGCTTTATTGGGGTTAAGCTTTGTTTTGTCAATGGTTAATTTGCCTGAAGTTATTGCTAAGTCGGCATTTGATACTTACAGTCAGGATGTTGTGGCAGTAACGCCGTTAGTTACTGATTACTATTATCAAAGTGAAAGCCCAGAGCTACTTGACAGCGAGTATGACGAAATCAAAAACCTCATAGGCAGCCGCAAAGTTCATAAAGTTTTTAAGACAAATCTTTTTCCTTATTATGCAATTAGTGAGCAAACCGGCAACATCAGCTCAATTGCAGGCTCTTTTATGTCTGCTCTAAGTAATATTGATATTAGTATTAATTATTATACCGGATTAATAGAGGGTGAAAAATTATCTGATTTGGGAATACCTTTGATAAAAAACGGCGGAGTTGATTTTTGCGAGGGCTTTAACGAGATAATAATTTCTGATTTTGCAGCGCAAAAACTAATTCAAAGAGGATTTTTTGGGTTAGACAATCAAGGTAATTACGGTTCCTATTTTCCAGAAAAGATTGAAGATATTGTTGGTATGTCAGTTAACTTTGTTAATCTTGGCAAGGAGTTTAAGATAGCAGGAATATTTAAAACAGATTACTTAAGGTATAATTATCTTAACAAGACTGAAGAAAGGGTATCTATGGATGCTAGGATTGATATCACCAATTGGGATAACAATAAAGAATTTTTATATTCTAAGATTTTTGTTAAAAACGGCTTTATTGATAGTTTGTTTGAACAGCAAAAGACTCAGATTAGTTTTGATATCATAGCTCAACGAAGACAATCGATAAGCATTGAGTTAGAGACAATCAAATACAATATTGATTATTTTAAAAACCCTTTGGATGAGTCAAGCAATGCTTTTTTGTGGGTGTCTGATAATCAGAGCTTTGAAACAGAAATGCCTGACGGAAGCATACAGCTTTTTCCAAGCATGAGTAATAACGGAGTTATTGTCAGTTTGCAGCTTATGAATGCTTTATTCCCAAGTTTTGATGCTTCTCAAGATATTTATATGGAGTTTGGCAGACCTGTTCTTAATCCTTCTTATCAATCATTAGAAATGTTTATGAATCAAAATGTCTATTATGTTCCCATAATTGCAGTTTATGATGCAAGTAATTTTGCAGCGCCAAAACCTTTTGCCGTAGGAACATATCTGTATAGGTTGTTAGAAGCCTCTGCTACAGTAGAAACACCTTATTATTTAGAAAGCGTGATGTTTTATAAGGGCAAAAGCTTTAACGATTTAAAAAAACTTGCTAATAAGCTTATAGATAATGAGTATTTGATGTATTCTTCTGTGGGAAGCGTGCAGGAGATTTTGCAACTAGGTGATATGTTTGGTACAACAGCTAAGATATTCCTTTATATATCTTTGGCTGTGGCGGCATTTTCTTTTTTGCTTATTCTTAATTATATGTCATCATCAGTCCGCTTTAGAGCAAAAGAAATAGCCGTATATCGTGTGGTAGGAGCAAGAAGAATTGATGTTGCAAAAATATTTTTGACTGAGGGCATGATGCTTGTGTTTTCTAGCACTGTGTTTTCAAGTATTTTGGGTGCTATAGTGACTTATCTTGTCAAGCTGTCCGCAAAGCAAATGTTACAGATTTTCAATCTGTCATTTTCTATTTTTTCGTTTAATTTGCTTACGATTGCTATGATATTTGTTTCTATAACCGCACTTGTTATGATTGCATCTTTGTTGCCGATAATTTCCATTACCAGAAGAAAAGCAATAGAAGCACTAAAAGTTATCGGATAAATCTATTGTGAGGGAAAGCTATGCTTATTGAAATAAAAAATATTAATAAAACCTATTTTACAGACACAGGAGTGACATTTAGAGCACTGTCTAATATTTCTACAACCTTTGACGACAGCGGACTTGTTTTTATTTTGGGAAAGTCAGGTAGCGGCAAATCAACGCTGTTAAATATATTGGGTGCTTTAGACAGCTATGACAGCGGAGAAATGTGGGTAGGCGATAAACTTACTAAAAGTATGAGTGCAAATATGCTGGATTATTACCGCAACACTATGATAGGTTTTGTGTTTCAAGAGTTTAATCTGTTTAATTCGCTGTCTGTTATGGAAAATGTTAAATTTGCCTTAGATATAAAAAATGATAAAGACAAAGATAAGATATCTAATAAGCAAAGAGTATTAGATATGCTTGATAAAATGGGTATAAAGGATAAGGCAAAAGCAAAAAGCCGTGACTTATCAGGCGGACAAAGGCAAAGAGTAGCAATTGCACGAGCACTTATCAAAGATCCTCAAATTATCTTGGCAGACGAGCCTACCGGTTCATTGGACAGCGTAACAGGCGGAGAAATAATTAATATATTGTCCGAAATCTCCAAAACAAAACTGGTCATAGTTGTTACCCATGATGTTCAGACTGCGGCAAAATATGGGGACCGTATAATTGAGATGAAAGACGGTGCAATCTTTCGTGATGTAAGAAGGCGGCAACCAGGTGAAAGTATTATGGCGGAAGGCATAGATATTGTTTCTAATGCCATTGTTAGAATAAACCGTGACAAATCAATTGACGAACACTTTACACACCGCATTAATGAAATTATTACAGAATCAGGACGAAAAACATACCTAAATATTGAAACAAAAGAAAACAGAATGAAAGCATTGTTCCCAAATTTGCGGGACGCAATCACTCTAAAAGCATCAGAAGAAAAAAACTCAAAAGATTTGTCAGAGGGAGAAGATGAAAGTCTTACAGGCACAAGCGAGATATTGAAAAGTGACAGCTTTGTTCCATATGTTCCAAAAAATGCTGAACGAAAAGAGGTGAAGTTTCAATCAAGCCGTATGGCTATATTAAGTGCGTTAAAAATGGGTATACATAATTTGAGTTTGAAGAAGTTTAGACTCATAATGATTATAATTGTTACATGTATATCGTTTACATTATTTGGAGCAATTAACACGCTTTCTTCAGTAGATACCGCACGCGCATTTGCTCAGAGTATATCACATGACGAGGTCAAAACAATTTCAGTCTCAAAAAATTATGTATATAACAGTGACAGTTCTAATGTAATCAGTGATAGCTTTCTTGAATCGTTAAAGCAAAAACACAAACATTTCAATTATTATAAACAGCAGTTTGAAAATATGACAATTACTCCGTTTGACTATACTAAGGCAAGTCTGGAAGGCTATTATTTTAACGGATTTGTCGGTATTACTGAAATTGACGATATTAAAAATCTTGGCTTTCATACGCTATATGGTGTATCTAATCCCAGCACCAAAAATTCTGCCGTAATAAGCAGCTATGCAGCTGAGGCTATGATTAAGGCGGAGGCTTTTGGAAAACCTAAGCCTTTTTTAAGTGATATTATAGGAAGGACGGTATCTGTCAATGGATACGAGGTTGTGATAAGCGGAATATATGAAACTTCCTATGAGCCCTTTTTGGGTATGGAGAGTGATGTTGTTGTTGATGTTTATAATCATGTTTTTCAGATGTTTGTCGGTCGAGACTCTGGTTTTTTGGATAGCTATATAGGGACTCAAAGCAAATCATATATTAACTTAAATATAAGCGGACAAAAAAGTCTTGATTGGTCTAATAATGAGGCGTCATTTGTTTACAAAAACTCTAAAGCATTGCTTAATTTATTAAATAATGAAATTATTGATATACCGACTGCACCCGAAGAATCAAGAGAAGGTATAGTCTTAGTACTAAACTCTTTAACAGAAAGAAGCTTAAGTGAGTATATCGAATATAACCTATCCAATGACTCATATTTTAATTTAGGTAAAAATATGAGTTATAATATATCTTATAATCCCAATTATTATGATTATCAAGATAAGTGGTCCAACATACCATCCACTAAAGATGTTGTTTCAGATATTGTGCTTACATTACCGTCCTCTAAGTATTATATAAAAGGTTATATAATTTCCAAAGGGTATAACGGTATTGCAGTAAGCGAGGACTTATATAATCAATACTTGAATAATGTTGTAAAGACAAGGCAAATTTTAATCAGTCTTAGCCAAGAACAAGGACAAAATATGCGGCTAATTAGAGACTTGTTGGATAATGATATGCAGATAAATGCAGGCTTTAGTTTTCTTTTTACAATATATATGGCGATTTTTTTAAGCTTTAAAACTGTTATATTAGGCGCTGTAATTTTTCTAAGTTTTCTGGCAGCTCTATTGATGTATAATTTTATATCAACCAGCATAAGACTTACCAAACGCAACATAGGTCTAATGCGAGCCTTAGGAGTCAAAAAAGTTCACACCTTTCTTGTTTATGTATTGGAAGGGTTAGTGGTTGCAATAATAACTTTTGTAGTATCTGCTATTGTCTTAACAAGCATAATACCTATTGTTAATGCTGCTTTGAGTGCGCAGATAGGCTTTTATCTGCCTGTCATGTTAATTAATCCTAATGTCTTTTTATTAATGGGTGTACTGGCGTTGGCTGTATCGCTTTTAGCTACATTTGTGCCTTGGTTTAAGTTTGCCAAGATTACGCCTATTGAAGCAATTTCTAACCGAAAAGAATAATTAAGTCTATTATAATAATACAATCAAAAAACTCTCACTTATCTTTTAAATTGGTAAGTGAGAGTTTAATTTTTTTCTTAGATTTATTACATGATATTCATCTATGCATTAAAATCTTTCGATGCCTTTTTTTGTGAGAACAAAAATTTGTTTTCAAGCAGTTTTGCTTTTGAGCCGCTTTTATATACCAAAAGTGAAAACGAATAGTCAATACTATGATGCATCAAGGTGATAAGCCCTACTTCAATGATAATATAATATAATGTTATTGCCTGATTATTGAGTGCCATAAATATAGCAACAACAACTATTTCAGCTACAGCGTGTATAAGCCCTGTTGATATTCCGCCTACAATTATGCTTGCGCCTTTGGTTATCAAACCTCTTTTTATGGCAAATGCTCCCAAAATTGCAAATATAAGATGAGAAGCAGCCCTCAAAGCTACAACAGTAGGAGCTTTCAAAAAGAATGCCATTGTGGTGCCTATACAGCTCATTATTGCGGTATAAGGTGATATAAACATTGCTATAATAACAGGTACATGAGAAAATAAGGTAAAAGTGGTAAAAGGTAATGTTATTGTAGGCATAAAGTACGGCATAACAAAGCTAAGCGCAACCAAAACGGCTGTCACGGCTATTGTCTTGGTTCTATTTTTATACATTTTCTTATCCTTTATAAAAATTTTTGTTTTCACTCATCATTTTATCATAACGATAAATAATTGACAAATATATATATTATTTTTTTAACAGTCTTGGCAACTAAAAGATAATTATGGTATAATATATAATGTTGATAATATTTTTATATTATATTAGCTATAAAATGATTTTGTTAAAAAGCCAATTATTGCCGTGTCAAAAAACTGCTGTTTTAATGCAATAACGCTTTTAAAATTATTAACTTTATGATAATATAATGTTTGCAAATTAAAATAAATGTCGGGGTGTGGTGCAGTTGGTAGCACGCTTGGTTCGGGACCAAGAGGTCGTGAGTTCGAATCTCGCCACTCCGACCATTTTTATTTCTAATATTTTTTTATCAAAATCAAATTTCATTTATTTACAAATATTTGCCTTGTATAAGATATTGACAAAGCCTTCAATATCATTTACTCTTATTTAAGAAATAATTTTTAGGGATTAATATGAGGGATAATATAAATTTGGGCTATTTTTTGGAAGTTATTAATGATGTTTTAAAAGAGCCTGAAATTCACAAGATGGACAATTTTATTCAGCACGGCAATATAACGACTCTCAGCCATTGTATAGCTGTGGCATACAACAGCTATATTATGGCTGTTAATTCGCCTTTTAGAGTATGCTTAAAGTCAGTAATAAGAGGCGCAATGCTGCATGACTTTTTTTTGTATGATTGGCATGATAAAAACAAAGGTTTTAGATGGCATGGTTTTAAGCATCCTAAAATTGCTCTAAACAATGCGAAGAAGTTTTTTGACCTTAATAATATAGAAAAGGATATTATTGTAAGGCACATGTGGCCGCTTACTGTTATACCGCCCAAATATTTGGAATCTTTTATTGTAAGCATTGCCGACAAGACCGTAAGTGTCCTTGAAACATTCAAATTGTTTAAAAGCAAGTTTCAGATGATTAATAGAAAATTGGCGTTAATTTAATTATATTTTATAAATAAGGGGATAAAAGATGTTTCCTGAATTAGACTTAGGATTTGTTGCTATTGATATGTACACGGTAATGATAATAATCGGCTTGTTTTTGGCAATGCTGATGTTTCGTTATCTGACCAAAATTAACAAAGTACCCGACGATATTTCCAGAAAATACTTGCAAGTAGTTTTGCTCTCTGCAATAGTGGGTTTTTTGAGTGCTATATTGTTTCAGTCAATATACGACTTTATCGAAACAGGCAACTTTGCAATCGGCGGCATGACCTTTATAGGCGGATTGATAGGCGGAGTAGCTGCATTTTTCGTATTATTTAAATTTATGGTAACTCCAAAAGAAAAGCCATATTTAAGAGAATGTGCTAATTACATATTGATTTCTATAGTTGCTGCACACTTTTTCGGTCGCATTGGCTGTTTTTTGGCGGGATGCTGTTACGGAAAAATAACAGAATCATTTTGGGGAATGAATTTCCCTAACGGACATCGTCATCCTACCCAATTATATGAGGCGGTATTGCTGCTTGGAATTTTCTTAGCCTGCTTTAAATTCAAAAAACAGACAATATTTATTTATCCTATTGCTTACGGAATAGGAAGGTTTTTGATAGAATTTTTTAGAGGGGATGATAGAGGCAAGCTTTTAGTCGGAATTTCTCCCTCACAATTTTGGTCAATACTTATGGTTGTAGCTGGTGTTGTGCTAATAATATTACTTAATAAAAATCGTTCCATACAAGAAAAAGAAATTGAGGAAACACCGAATACAGAGAATTAAATTACATAAAAAATACGCTTTCTGATTATTTAGAAAGCGTATTTTAAGTTATTGGGGATTTTATGGGATTAAAGCTGTTCTTTATATTTTTTCATCAAATCCAAAAACTCTGCTTTGTATTCATCGCTTTTAGTGCATGCTAAGAATTGCAATCTATTGATTACTCTGTTTATATCAGCTGTGCCTTTATATTGAGAATCTCTCATTATTAATGCCGCCTCAACTATAGATGCTATGAAGTCTTCGTCCTCGTTAGGCAAAAGTATTTTATCGCTTGCATCCATATACATTTTTAAATCTGCTTGCGATATATCGTTACTGTCTTTATATTTTATAGTCAAGGATAGATAATTATTATCCATAGTTGATTGTATATCGTTATCAGGGTCTTGCAGTACGATTTCATATACAGCGGTTACGGTATGCCCAGAGCCTATTTCTCCGGCATCTGTTTTGTTGTCTTCCCATTGATCGTTTGTCAAAAGATAATTTTCATAGCCTAACAGCCTATAGCTATACACATATTTTGGGTTAAATTCAACTTGCGCTTTTACATCCTTTGCAACTGTAACCAAAGTTCCTCCCATTTCTTCTATCAAGACTTTTCTTGCCTCAGTCAAAGTATCGATATAATGATATGAGCCGTTGCCGTTTTTTGCTATGGTTTCCATTATATTGGCTTTTAAGTTGCCGTATCCAAAGCCTAGCAAGGTTAAATAAATATTATCTTGCTCTGCCTTTTGTTTTATAAATTCTGCCAATTGATTGGTGCTGCTTATACCTACATTAAAGTCGCCGTCAGTTGCCAAAATTATACGGTTATTGGCGTCTTGACCGTCAATAAAATATCTTTTAGCTATTTCATAGGCTGTTTCTATCCCTCTAGCTCCTGCAGTCGAACCTCCTGCTGACAGGTCTTCTATTTTATTGAGTATTCTCTTTTGCTCAGTGCCGTTAGCACCTTCTAATATCACAGAGTCCTGTCCTGCATAGGTCACTATGCTTACAGTATCATTTTCTGTTAGGTTTTGAACGATCATAGAAAAAGCTGATTGCATAAGACCCATTTTGTTAGGACTGTCCATAGACCCGGAAACATCCAATAAAAAGACTAGATTATTCTTTTTACCGCTCATTTCAATTTCTTGGGCTTTTAGCCCTAGGGTAAGAAGATAAGCATCATCGTTCCAAGGGCAAGGATATATGCTGCCGTTAAGAGCCAATATCTCATTGTTTGTAGGGGGTTGGTAAGAGTATTTGAAATAATTGACCATATTCTCAATATTGACCATATTTTTGTTAAGGGCAATATTATTATTGATATATCTTCGTATGTTGGCATAAGCGGCAGTGTTATAGTACATAGAAAAGTTAGATGTTGCTTGAGCACTTGTCAAAATAACAGGATTTTCATCAATATCCAAATATTCATCGCCCTTATTTTGGTTGAATAAAGAATTGTCAATTCCGCCAAAATAACCGTCTTTTCTTGAAGAGCATCCGCCAAAAGCTAATGCAGATATTAATATAGCCAAGATAATAAATATTGTTAATTTGTTTTTCATTTTTTTCACCTCTTATTATTAGAACAGTTAATAATAAGCTTTTGTCCGAAATTTTTTTTAGGTTTTTATTAAATTTTCAATATGTTGAATTCCAATGTCATATTCAGGCGACATTATAAAGATATAGTAATCAGCAATTTCGTCGGCAAAAAAAGCATAAGTATAATATTCGCCATTTTGAAAATCTTCATATATATTAATCAAAACATCTTGAGAAAGCGAATATTTTCGTGCATTTTTTATATCGGTATAATCCTTTAAGCCCCGTTTTATATCAGCATAAACCAATATAGTGTCTGTACCAAATTCTGTTTCAACCTTGTATTTTGTGCTGTACATAACAGTTTCGTCCAAATAAGAATAAATGTTATAGCTAGCCGTCATTTTTTCATAATCAAAAGACAGGATATTATCGTCGTAAGCTTTTTCTAAAGATGAGGTTATATTAAGACTGCTTATATTATAAGAAAGGGACGGAATGTTATCAGAAGGCTTATTAAAAGATTTTAAAAGGCTTGTTACACCAATTATTACAATAACTATAGCCGCCATATAAGCCGCCGCCAATCCGCCTACAAATAACAAAGACTTTTTCTTTGGTTTGGATTTTTGACGTAAGATAATAGTGGCAGGCATAATCAACCTATTAGATTTAGGTTTTATATCTTGAGCCATTATATTTAATTGTTTTGATATCTTTTTGTCTTTTTTCATATCACCTTATACAACAACTTTGAAGTATGTTTTGTCCGTATTCAATTTGTGTTTTTATCCTTCAAAAGTTCCTTTAGCTTATTTTCAGCACGTAAGATTATGTCGCAAACAGTTGATTTGGGCAAATCAAGCTCAATTGCTATTTCTCTTACCGTCATTTCATTATAGTATTTTAACCATATTGCATGGCGTTCTTTGGAAGACAAATTCATCATTGCATCTTTGATAATAATAGTGTTATCCGAATTATATGAAAAGTCCTCATCGTCACTTAAATCGAAAAAACTGTCTATATCAGAATGAGTCCTTATTTTTTCACTTGCACGCTTATTGAGAGCTGTGTTTTTAACGATTTTACATATCCAAGCATATCCGTTGCCGCCAAAAAATTTGTCGCAGTTAGCCGCTATTTTTATAAACGAATCCTGAAGCACATCCTTAGCCAAGTCAATATTTCGCATAATGCCCAAAGCAACAGAAAGCATTCTGCCTGAAGCCGTTAAATACAGTTGCTCCAAGGCAAGTTCATCGCCGTTTTTTATTCTGTTTAATAAGTCATTAATAAGACTTCGTTCTTCATCCGTTATGACAAATAAGAATATAAGCATATTGGTATTATATCATATAAGAGTGACTAGGATAAAAATTATATTAATTATATTTTCTCTTGCGTATTAACATTTTTGATTATGTCAATAATGTATATAAATTACTTCCCCCCCCTTTTCTAAATTGCTGTTTTGGTATATAATTTAGTTAGAGCATATTAGCATAGTAAGTATTAATTGTTTTTTACATACAAAGGAGAACAAATAATGAAAAATTGGTTATCAAAGCTGTTTATTTTCTTTTTTGGCTTTGTCCTCGGTGTAGTCGGTGTTGTGGGCGGAGTTATCGGCTTTGGTTTTTGGGGTTATAAAAATATTTCCGTCAACAAGTATGAAGAATGGACTAAACAGGACCTTTCATTTTTAGATGCGTTTTTACAAAAAGATGCAGACTTAAAGGGAATGACTATAGAAGAAATAATTTTGAGTGTCTCATCTATTCCTGATAAGACATTTGGACAGCTCGCTTTAGAGTTTGGAATAATTTATCCTGAGCAGATTTCATTTTTGACAGATGCTCTCAATGACACTCCTATCAAGCAGTTAGGCGGGTCTATCGGCTCAGTTATAGAAAATGTAAAGATAGGAGATATTTTGGGTTCACCCTATAATGATTATCAAAATTACCCAGAAGACTATCAAGGTGCCGCTCCCCAAGGCGCTACAGCATTACTTTGGGTTTTGAGAAATTATACCCTAAAGACAGCTTCATCCAATCTTATGGATGAAGTTAAAATTGGCAGCCTTCTTGGTGCTCCTTATGATGATTTTAATAATACATCACAAAATGCCCCCGAAGGCACTACAGCTTTACTTTGGGCAATACGAGGATACACCGTCAACAATATGTCGGATAATATTCTCAACGAGGTAAAAATCGGCAATATTTTGGGTGTACCTTATAGTGACTTTGAAACCTATCCGGAGAGCTTTACAGGCGCAGCTCCCGAGGGTGCTACTTCTATGCTATGGGCATTGAAAAACTATACTATAAACAATATGTCGGACAACCTACTCAAAGAAGTGAAGATAGGTAGTATTTTGGGTATGCCTTACAGCGACTTTACAGCTTATCCAGCTGATTATCAAGGCGAGATTCCTATGGGTGCTACTGCAATGCTTTGGAGTTTGAGAAATTACACCATAGAAGGCGAAACTGACGGTATAAGCACTTATCCCGACACCTTAACTGTAGGGGATCTAAAAACTATCTTTAATGTTACCTTACCAGAAATTATTAAAGTTGGAGATGATGTGCTGATCAGTAATCTTGGCGACGAAATCAACAACCTTTATATTTATGAGATTATAGAGGCTCCTAGCGATACAGCAGATCAGATTACCAAAAACATTATTAACAAAATCCGTTATCTTAAGACTGATGGGTCTATAGCAGTTCCTACAGGAGAAGAAGTGCTAGAAGGGCAGCCTGATTGGCATAAGTTAAGCGAAATTAATACACTTATGGGTGCATTGCCTTCCTCTCTTACCATACAGGATGTTTTGAGTGATCCGTCGCAAGATGTGTCTTTGACAGGAATGTCTAAGATAATAATGCAAAAGATTTTTGACACTAATTCGGATATTACTAAGCTTTCAACTGCTTTACCCAACACTTTAGAAAGCATTTATATACACGAAATAATTGATGCGCCTGCCGGCGGCTCAGACCATGTCACGACAAGCCTTATTACCAAAATTCGCTCGCTTACTCATGATGACGGAACTGGAACACAAACCGCCTATACCTTAGGCGAATTTAACAATCTGTTACAAGATTTGCCTGCAGCTTTAACTATAAAGGATGTTTTAGTTGAGCCTACAGGTACAGGAATGGCGGCTAATATTTTAGGTAAAGTATGGGCTACTGATGCATCACTTAACAATCTATCTAATGAACTTACCGCCGTGTTTAACAGTTTGACCTTTTATGATATTTTGGAGGCGCCTGCTGTAAGCGACAGCGTAACAGGAAGGATTATTACCAAGCTTAGAACAGAAAAAACGCCTGGAGAGTATTGGAAGGTCAGTGAAATAGAAAGTGCAATGGATACCTTTACATTTGGAGATTTGTATCCATCTGCCGCAACAGGAGTTCTGAGCTTGATTAATTCCGCCACGCCTTTAGACGGGGTGCCAGGCGAAATGGAAAGGGTAATAAGGGATACAGACCTTCAGACATTATATGACAAAGGCATTATAACCAAAGCACCCAGAAGCGAAATTGCAGGTATGACAATAGAAGAAATGATTGAATTTATGAACGCTTATATGGGATAAGATAAACATTAAAAAAGGGCATCCTTAATAAGATGCCTTTTTTAACGGCTTAGCTTACTGTCATTTTATGGTATAATAATACTATGGCAAAAAAGAGCGATTATGTAAATACTGATGATTGCAGGCTGTATTATGAAGTTACAGGGCAGGGCGAAAATTTGGTGTTTTTGCACGGCAACGGCGGAAGCTCCAAAGAGTTTGAAAACAACATAAAAGATTTTTCTTCTGATTATTGCTGTATAGCTATAGATATGCGGCTTCAAGGGCGGTCGGGTAAGAAAACTAAGCAAGAATTAACCTATGAGCTTTTTGCCGATGATGTTATCAAGGTCTTGGATAACCTTAATATTGATAAATTTTTTGTCATAGGCTTTAGCGACGGCGCAATAACCGCTATTACCTTAGCCCAAAAATATCCCCAAAGAGTTAAAAAAATGGTTTTGATAGGTGCAAACTATAATGTTTCGGGATTAAATAATTTTGAACTTTTTGTTATGAAAACAATAAGAACGATTTTTGGGGTTTTGTCTTTTATTACGTATTTTAAAAGGCAATATAGATTGTTTTCTTTAATGACAAAATATCCTAATTTTACGACACAAGATTTGAAGAATATTAATATTTCTGCTTTGGTTATGGCAGGGCAACATGATATGATAAAGGATGAGCATACCAAAGCACTGGCACAAGCTTTGGGAGCAAGATTAGAAATTGTCAAAAATGCAGGACATTTTTGGCACACAAAGAAAAAAGAAATTTTGAAAGAAAAAGCATACGCTTTTTTTAGATAGGAGATTATATGGCAGATGATATAAAAATAGCATTACTTATAGACGGAGAAAATGTTGCATACAAGTATATGAAAACAATATTGGATGAGTTGTCCGTTTATGGGATAGTCACATACAAAAGAATTTACGGGGATTTTACCAAGCCTTCTATGGACGGCTGGAAAAATCTTTTGTTAGATAACGCACTTATGCCTATACAGCAGTTTAACAATGCTGTGGGTAAAAACTCGGCTGATTCTGCACTTATTATTGATGCAATGGACATTTTATACAGCGGCAAAATTGAAGGCTTTTGTATAGTGTCTAGCGACAGCGACTTTACCAAGCTGATAGCACGCCTTCGTGAAGCAGGGATGTTTGTAGTTACTATGGGAGAAGAAAAAACCCCAAAATCTTTAAGAAAGGTAAGCGACAAGTTTGTAAGCCTTGACCTTATTTATCAGGACACCGTCAAGGAAGAAGAAAAGGCGGATAAGAATAAAAAGCCCGAAAGATACAAATCTAGAAAACAAAAGAGAAAGATTGACACAGAGATTATTGCAGATATTTATAAGATATTGACAGAAGATATTGATGAAGAATGGCTTAACTTAAGCGAACTCAAAAACCGCCTTGTCAAGCTGCATTCAGACTTTGATAACCGTAACTACGGCTATGACAAATTCTCTTACATGATAAAAGATATTCCCGATATAGAGATTGATGAGCGTGCAGGAGAAGGCAATATAAAAATCATATATGTAAAAAAGAAAAACAAATTTGATTAAGATATCAAAAAACCCTCATATAAAAATGAGGGTTAATTTTTTATCTTTTTGTTTATAATATGTTTATTTTATAGCTTCTGAAATAAGGTCGCCCATTTTTTCACAGCCTACAAGTGTTTTGCCTTCGCTCATAATGTCGCCTGTTCTGTAGCCTTGTTCAAGAATGGTATTGACTGCATCTTCTATCTTTTTAGCATATTCGGGCATATCTATAGAAGATCTTAACATCATAGACATTGATAAGATTGTTGCAATAGGGTTGGCAATGTCTTTGCCTGCTATATCAGGTGCTGAGCCGTGTATAGGTTCAAAAAGACCTAATTTTTTGCTTCCTAAGCTAGAAGAAGGTAGCATTCCAATTGAGCCTGTAACCATAGATGATTCATCAGATAAAATATCGCCGAATATATTTGATGTAATAATTACATCAAACTGAGCGGGATTTTTGACCAATTGCATTGCCGCATTATCCACCAGCATATTAGAAAATGTTATTTCAGGATAATCTTTAGCAACTCTTTCCACAACTCTTCGCCATAATCTTGAGCTTTCCAAAACATTGGCTTTGTCTATGCTTATTACATTTTTGCGGCGATTGCGAGCCATTTCAAAACCAATCTTAGCAATTCTTTCTACTTCATACTCACTGTATTTTTCAGTGTCATAAGCTGTTTTGCCGTCTTCGCTTATCCCACGTTCACCAAAGTACATGCCGCCTGTAAGTTCTCTTACAACCACCATGTCAATGCCTTTTTCTGCAATATCCCGTCTTAAAGGACAAGCGTCAATTAACGGCTTGTATAGTACGGCAGGGCGTATATTGGCAAACAGTCCCAAAGCACTTCTTATACCCAAGAGTCCTTTTTCGGGTCTTAGGTGTCCGGGCAGAGTGTCCCACTTAGGGCCGCCTACAGCACCTAATAATACGGCATCTGAATTAAGGCATACATCAATAGTCTCTTGGGGTAGCGGCTCGCCGCACTTATCAATAGCACAGCCGCCCATCAATACATGATTAAACTCAAAAGTATTGCCGCTTAGAGTTTGCACCTTTTTCAAAACCTTGATAGCCTGAGCTACAATCTCAGGGCCTATACCGTCACCGTCAATAACCGCAATTTTGTAATTAGCCATTTTTATTCGCCTTCTTTAATTTATTTAATAATCCGCCGTTATGGATAATTTCCTGAATGCTTTCAGGAAAAGGCTGTGTTTTATAAACCTTGCCTGAAGTGTGATTGGTAATAGTACCTGTATTCAAATCCACACTTACATTATCTCCGGCATTAATTTCTTTTACTGCCTCAGGGCATTCCAAAATAGGCAAGCCTATGTTAATAGAATTGCGGTAAAAAATGCGTGCAAAGGTGTTGGCGATTACACATACAATACCGCTTGCCTTTATAGCAATGGGTGCATGCTCTCTTGAAGAGCCGCAGCCAAAGTTGTTTTGGGCGACAATTATATCGCCTTGTTTTACATTGCTTGCAAAATCCTTGTCTATATCTTCCATGCAATGAGCGGCAAGCTCGCTTGCGGAAGTTGTATTGAGATACCTTGCAGGGATTATAACGTCGGTATCTACATTGTCTCCATATTTAAAAACCTTTCCGTTTGTCATTTTCTATTACTCCTGTTTTAAATTTTCGGGAGAGGATATTTTGCCTGTGATTGCGCTGGCAGCAGCAATATAAGGAGAAGCAAGATAAACCTCAGACTTGGGATGTCCCATTCTGCCTACAAAGTTACGGTTAGTTGTGGCAAGGGCTTTCTCGCCTTCTGCCAAAATACCCATGTGACCGCCCAGACAAGGACCGCAAGTAGGAGTGGATACTATAGCACCTGCTTCCATAAAGATTTTCAAATAACCTTTTTCCATAGCTTGCATATATATTTCGTTGGTTGCAGGGATAACTATTACACGAAGTCCTTTAGCAACTTTTTTGCCTTTCATAATATTAGCTGCTATCTCAAGGTCAGAAAGCCTGCCGTTGGTACATGAGCCGATTACTATCTGGTCAAGTACAACTTCACCGCAGTTATCAATAGTGCGTGTATTAGAAGGCAAATGAGGGAAAGCAACAGTAGGCTTTAACGTTGAAAGGTCAACTTCTATTATTTTTTCGTATTCTGCGTCTTCGTCAGCCGCATATTCTACAGGCGTACGCTTAAATCTGCCTTTTATGTACTCTCTTGTGATATCATCCACAGGGAAAATACCGTTTTTGGCACCTGCTTCTATAGCCATATTGGCAATAGTAAAGCGGTCATCAATAGAAAGATACTTTAAGCCATCGCCAAAAAACTCCATAGACTTATACAAAGCGCCGTCCACACCTATAAGACCGATAATATGAAGTATAATATCTTTTCCGTTGATATATTTTGCGGGCTTGTTTTTCAAAACAAATTTGATAGCAGAAGGCACTTTAAACCAAGCCTCTCCGCTATAAATGGCGGCGGCAAGATCCGTACTGCCTACACCTGTAGCAAAAGCACCTAGGGCACCATAAGTACAGGTATGTGAATCTGCTCCGATTATACAGTCTCCTGGGCCAACAAGACCCTGTTCGGGCAATAATGCGTGTTCTACACCCATTGTGCCGACATCAAAATAGTTGTCAATATCATAAGCACGGGCAAATGTTCTTACACACTTACACTGCTCAGCCGCCTTAATGTCTTTGTTAGGTGTAAAATGATCCATAACAAGAGCTACACGGCTTTTGTCAAAAACATTATCAAGACCGGCTTTTTCAAACTCTTTTATGGCAACAGGGGAAGTAACATCATTACCTAAAACAAGATCAAGCTTTGCCGTCAATAGTTGACCGGACTTTACTTGGTCTAATCCCGCATGAGCCGCTAAGATTTTTTGCGTCATAGTCATAGCCATAATTTATATTCTCCAATTTTAAAATATTTTTTTAATTTCCGTTGCTGATGATTTTTTTATCAGACATCAGTTTGTATTCGATACTGTCCACAAGCGCCTTAAAGCTAGCTTCAATAAGGTCGGTAGAAACGCCTACTGTTGACCAGACCTCGTTTCCGTCCGTTGACGAAATCAAAACACGTACCTTAGCAGCAGTAGCTTCTTTAGAATCTAATACTCTAACCTTATAATCAATCAGGCTCATTTTGGCAAGAGAAGGATAAAATACTTCCAAAGCTTTTCTAAGTGCAAGGTCAAGTGCATTGACAGGACCGTCACCTTGAGCGCAAGTGAGCTCTGATTTTTCGTTAACTTTTATTTTGACTACAGCGGTTGCTGACAGTAGTTTTTCAGAAGGTACTTCAGTTGAAGTTTTGTAGTTTATAAGTTCAAACTGCGGAACATAAAGCCCCAAAGCCTTATACACAATCAACAAAAATGTTGCTTCCGCACTTTCAAACTGATATCCGTCTTTTTCCATTGCCTTGATTTGATTTAAAATATCAATAACCTTAGGGCTGTCTTTAGTAAGATCGGGAAAATAATTTTTGATTTTATTGACAAGTACATTTCTACCTGCAATTTCGCTTAGCACAAATTTTCTTTCGTTACCCACGCTTTCAGGATTAATATGCTCAAAAGAACTTTGGACTTTTAACACTCCGTCAGCATGCATTCCTGCCTTATGGGTAAACGCAGATGCTCCGACATAAGGCATAAACCTAGAAAGTGAGACATTGGATATTTCTGCAATCAGTCTTGAGGTATCCGTAAGTAAATGCATATTATCGGCAGGTACACAGTCATAACCCATCTTAAGCTGCAAAGAGGGGATAAGCGCGGACAAATTAGTGTTGCCGCAGCGTTCGCCGTATCCTATAAAAGTGCCTTGGACATGCTTGGCACCTGCTGTTACAGCCATTATACTATTAGCTTCGGCAACTGAAGAATCATTATGGCAATGTATTCCAATAACCGCATGAGGGAATTTCTCAACTACGCTTTTAGTTATGTTATATACTTCATAAGGGAAAGAGCCGCCGTTGGTGTCGCAAAGCACCAATGTAGTAGCCCCGCCGTCATAAGCACTTTTTAGCGTTTCAAGTGCATATTCGGGGTCAGCTTTATAGCCGTCAAAGAAATGTTCAGCATCATAAACCACTTTTTTGCCCTGACTTTTTAGATATGACACAGTATCGTTTATCATATTGAGATTTTCTTGGGGCGTTGTATTGATTATTTCTGTCACATGCAACTTCCAGCTTTTTCCAAAAATAGCGACAACAGAAGTTTTTGCATCCAAAAGTGATTTTACATTTTGGTCATCCTGTGCTTTTATATCTTTTCTTCTAGTTGAGCCAAAAGCAACCAAGGTTGAATTGAGTTTTAGCTCGTTAACCTTGGAAAAAAACTCTAAGTCCTTAGGGTTAGAGCCAGGGTTGCCTGCTTCTATATAAGTAACGCCAAAAGCATCAAGCGCTTTTACAATACTTAGCTTATCTTCAATAGAAAAGTTGATGCCTTCGCTTTGGGCACCGTCTCTTAATGTCGAATCAAAAATTTCAATTTTTTTATTTTGTTCCATTATTTAATTATCCTGCAGCTTATTAAGCCCGTCAATATAAGCCAAAAGCGCCGCCTCTAAGACATCGGTAGAAACTCCTCTACCTGTTGAGATGTTTCCGTCAAATCCTAATTTTACGGATGCTTCTCCAAGCGCATCTTCGCCTTCTGTTATAGACCTAATAGAAAAGTCAAACAGCACAATATCGTTGCCGACTGCCTTATTGACTGCTTTTAAGGCACTATCAACAGGGCCGTTGCCTGTTTCGGTGGCTGTCTTTAAACCTTTGGGTGTGTTTATCGTAATGCTTGCAGTAGCAGCGTCATTTTTTGAGCTTGTTACTGAAAAATCCTTAAGAGAGTAACTGGTCATAGTAACCTTTTTGTTGTCTGTCATAAGTGCTTCTATATCTTTATCTGAAACATATTTTTTCTTGTCAGCCAAATCTTTGAACTTAGCAAAATATATTTCCAATTGCTCTTTATCAAGCTCATATCCGACAGATTTTAGGTGTTCTACAAATGCGTGTCTGCCGCTATGCTTACCCAAAATTATTTTATTTTGAGGCACTCCCACATCTTCGGGCTTGACGATTTCATAGGTTAGGGGATTGGACAAAACAGCATGCTGATGAATACCGCTTTCATGTGCAAACGCATTGGCACCCACTATAGGCTTGGTAGGCGATATTGCAACGCCTGTAATAGTTGAAATAAGGCGTGAAGTGCGGTAAATTTCTTTTGTGTTGATATTAGTATAAGCATTATAAAAACTTTCTCTTGTCTTTAATGCCATTACAACTTCTTCTAAGCTTGTGTTACCTGCACGTTCTCCTATGCCGTTGATTGTACATTCTATTTGGGTTGCACCGCCTAGTACCATTGCAAGTGAATTGGCACATGCAAGTCCTAAGTCATTATGGTTGTGAGCTGAAACATCTACTTTTTCTATGCCGTCAATATTATTGATAAGATATTCTGTCAAAGCTCTCATTTCCTGAGGTGTAGAATATCCCACAGTATCAGGCACATTGATTACTGTCGCACCGTTTTTTATAGCGACATTAAACGCTTTTACCAAAAACTCCTTATCGCTTCTGCCTGCATCTTCAGCTGAAAACTCAATATCGTTTACAAGCGTTTTGGCATATTTTATGGATTCGGCAATCCTTTCAAGAACTTGTTCAGGAGACATCTTGAGCTTGTATTGCATGTGCAAAGGCGAGGTTGCCAAGAATATATGAAGTCTGGGGGCGACTGCATTTTTGAGTGCGTTATAAGATGCGTCTATATCGCCTTTTACACATCGGCACAAAGAATCCACCGAACAGTTTTTTATAATTTCTGCAACTGCCTTTACGGACTTGAAGTCGCCTTCAGACGAAACGGCAAAGCCAGCTTCAATTATATCCACGCCCAATTTCTCAAGCTGCAAAGCCACTTCAATCTTTTCGTTAAGATGCATACTGCATCCAGGGGATTGTTCGCCGTCTCTTAATGTGGTATCAAATATTTTTATTCGTTTCATTTTATTTCCTTAAAAAATCAGATTTAAAACTTCTTTTTAAATACTGCACCGTTAGCAGCGCTTGTTACCAGCTCGGCATATCTTTGAAGATATCCCGATACTTCCAAAATCTTAGGTCTCAATTTTTTTGCCCTAGATGCTAGGTCTTTTGCGCTGACTTTTAGTTCAAGCTTACCTTTAGGTATATCTATATCTATAATGTCGCCTTCCTGTATCAAAGCAATCTTTCCGCCCTCGGCCGCCTCCGGACAAACGTGTCCGATTGCAGCTCCTCGTGTCGCACCGCTAAATCTTCCGTCAGTAATGAGCGCAACATCCTTATCAAGTCCCATACCTGCAAGTGAAGCAGTAGGGGATAACATTTCTCTCATACCTGGACCGCCTTTGGGTCCTTCATATCTTATAACAATTACATCGCCTTTGTTGATGAGTCCGTTAAGTATAGCGTTTGAAGCAGCTTCTTCACTGTCAAATACTCTTGCCTTGCCAGAATGTGTCATCATCTCAGGAGCAACAGCTGACTTTTTGACAACTGAGCCTTCTTCTGCAATATTACCTCTAAGTACAGCAATGCCGCCTGTAGGAGAGTAGGGGTTTTCTATTGTACGAATTACTTCGGGATTATTTATATAAGCGTCTTTATAGCTCTTTTCTATTTCTTCGCCTGTTACGGTTATTGCATTGCCTTTTATCAGCGGACCTTTTTTTAGCTGTACTTTAGACAGTTCTTTTAATACCGCCATTATACCGCCTGCATGGTATAGGTCTTCTATAGAGATTTCTGATGCCGGCATAAGTTTGCAGATATTAGGAGTAACCGCACTTACACTTTCTAACGTTTCCAGTCCAAACGGAACATTGCATTCACTGGCTATTGCAGTCAGATGCAATACTGTATTGGTCGAACAGCCCAAAGCCATATCAAGTGCAAGCGCATTATTAAAAGCGTCTTCGTTCATAATACGGCGGGGGGTAAGATTATCTTCAACAAGCTTTATAATTTGCTCGCCTGTCTTTTTTGCAAGCCTTATTCTTTCTGAATAAACTGCTGGAATTGTACCGTTTCCAGGTAATGCCATACCGAGTGCTTCAGTCACGCAATTCATGCTGTTAGCGGTAAACATTCCGGCACAAGACCCACACGTTGCACAAGCATTATTTTCTATCTCATTAAGCTC
>CALAYY010000242.1 GCA_937895465.1 uncultured Clostridia bacterium
AAAGCCCATATTATTGCGTGTTCTCTGCCGCCGCCGCCTATTACCAAAACATTATATTTTTTATCCATTATTTTTCCTTATGTTTTTTAATGCTTGAAATGACGCATTTTGGTAAACACCATTGCAATACCGTAACGGTCGCAAGCATCAATACTTTCTTGGTCCCTATTTGAACCGCCAGGCTGGATTATTGCTGTAATTCCTGCCTTATGAGCTTCTTCTACACTGTCTGAAAAAGGGAAAAAAGCATCGCTTGCCAAAACTGCACTTTTGGTCTTTTCATATCCGCCGCTATGTTCTATCGCCTGTTGAACCGCCCAGATTCTGTTAACTTGACCAATACCGCTTCCCATAGTTGTTTTGTTAGAAGTTATAGCTATTGCATTGGACTTGCAATGTTTGACGATTTTCCATGCAAATTTCAATTCTTCTAACTGCTCTTTTGTGGGTTGTGCTTTAGTGACAACTTCTAGATCGTCATCATTCAAAAGCTCTATATCATTATCCTGAACAAGCAATCCGCCCAAAACTTTTTTCATATCTCTTACTTTGGGTAAAGGCTTGGCTATATCAGACAATTCTAATAACCTAAGATTTTTCTTTTTGGTCAATATATCTAAAGCACTTTGCGAAAATGACGGTGCAATTACAATTTCAAGAAAGATTTTACTTATCTGCTCTGCTGTGTCTTGGTCTATTTCTCGATTAGCGGCTATTATCCCCCCAAAGATTGAAACAGGGTCAGACTCGTAAGCCGCTTTAAAAGCCTCAGACAATGTAGGTCTTACGGCAGCACCGCATGGATTGGTATGCTTGACTGCTACTATTGCAGGCATATCATTTCCAAACTCTTTTAATAATGCTATAGTTCCGTCTGTGTCATTGATGTTATTATAAGAAAGTTCTTTGCCGTGAAGCTGTTTTGATTGTGTCAAAGCACCCTTAACATCAATTATTTCTTTATAAAAAGCTGCATTTTGATGAGGATTTTCTCCATATCTTAAGTCCTGCACCTTTTCATAAGCCAAAGTCATTTGCTCAGGGTAATCAAGATTTAATTTTTTTGCCAAATATTCCGAAATCAAAGTGTCATAAACGGCTGTATGCCTATAAACCTTATACATAAGTTTTAATCTAAATTCTTGGTCGTCTGTTTGGCTTTTTAAGCGTTCTATTGTTTCCGTATAATCTTTTGGGTCACATACAACCAGAACATCAGATGCGTTTTTGGCGGCACTTCTTAGCATAGTCGGTCCGCCAATATCTATATTTTCTACAGCTTCTTCAAAAACAACATTAGGTTTTGAAATAGTTTTTAAAAAAGGATAGAGGTTGACTGCAACTACATCAATAGTATTAATGTTTAGTTTCTCTAATTGGTCTATATGAGCCTTCTCATTTCGCTTGGCAAGAAGACCTGCATGTACATTAGGATGCAAAGTTTTTACTCTGCCGTCCAAACACTCCGGAAAGTCTGTAATTTCACTTATATTAATAACTTTTAATCCGTTATTTTTGAACTCTTTTTCTGTTCCGCCGGTAGAAATAATTTCATATCCCAAATTTACCAATTCTTTAGCAAATTCTACAACACCAGTCTTATCACTGACCGAAATTAACGCTCTTTTTTTCATAATCTATCTCTCCTTAAAATCTACAAAATGACAACCTTATTATCTATTATCTTTATTTTATCTTCACACAACAGCTTGACCGCATAAGGAAAAATCTTATGCTCGATTTCTGTTAAAACCCGTTGTTGCAAAGAATACTCATCGTCATTATCCAAAACTTTTAGGCTTTTTTGCAAGATAATTGCACCCGTATCTGTTCCTTCATCCACAAAATGCACTGTTGCACCCGAATATTGCTCATGTGCGGCAATAACTGCTTTATGAACATTAAGTCCGTACATACCTTTGCCGCCGTATTTAGGCAGCAATGCAGGATGAATATTGATTATTTTGTTGGGATATTTTGAAATAAGCTCTTTGGTCAAAATGCCAAGATAACCAGCCAAAATAATATAATCAATGCCGTATTGATCTAAAACTACTAATATTTTTTGGTCCCTTTTTACAGGACTTTCAAAGTCTTTTAATAAAAATTCTTTAACTGCTATGCCTCGAGACTTTGCACGCTTACTTGCTCCTATGTCTTTCGAAGAAGCAACCAACAAAACAACTTCTCCGTTAATATTGCCTTTGTCTATTTCATCCAAAATCGCCTGCATATTAGTGCCGCTGCCTGATGCAAATATACACAAGCGTTTTTTCATAGCTTAATTCCGCTGCCTTTGACGGTATGACCGATGATATATGCCTTCTCGCCCAAATCATTACAAGCGTTTAAGACTGCTTGCGCGTTCTTTTTTGAAACGCATATTACCATGCCGATTCCCATGTTAAAGGTATTAAAAATCTGCTCTTTTTCCATTGAGCTTTTATCCCATAACAGCTTAAATATTGGCGGAATCTCAAAAGAATTGATATCAACTTCTGCACCAATATCATTAGGTAAAATTCTAGGGATATTCTCCAAAAACCCGCCGCCTGTTATATGTGCAATGCCCTTAATCTCATATTGCTTAATAAGCTGTAAAACAGTCTTTACATAAATGCGGGTAGGTGTTAAAAGCACTTCACCAAGTTCTGCATTGAGAATAGGATAAACCTTTTTTAACTCTTCCTTATCTTCTCCAAATATTTTTCTTACCAAAGAAAAGCCGTTGCTGTGAATGCCACTTGAAGCAAGCCCAATTAAAACATCGCCTTCAACTATATCTTTTCCGTTGATGACTTTGTTTTTGTTAACAATGCCTGTACAAAAACCCGCAATATCATATTCGCCTTGCTTATAGAAACCAGGCATTTCTGCGGTTTCGCCGCCTATTAATGCACAGCCTGACTGTCTGCACCCCTCTGCAACGCCGCCAACAATCTCAGCAGCAACTTCAGGCTCTAGCTTGCCGCATGCAAGATAATCCAAAAATATAAGCGGTTTTGCACCTTGACACACAATATCGTTAGCACACATTGCTACACAGTCAATTCCGATAGTATCATGCTTATTAAGTAAAAATGCGTATTTTAGCTTAGTGCCGACACCGTCTGTTCCGCTTACCAAAACAGGGTCAGATAAGTCTTCAGAGGCTATTGAATACAATCCTCCAAAGCTTCCCAAGTCCCCCAAAACATTCTCATTATAAGTAGTTTTGGTGTGCTTTTTCATTAATTCGACTGCTTTGTATCCACGTGTTACATCAACGCCGGCGTCTTTATATGTAATAGCCATTTTATCTCCTAATAAGCCTTGCCCATAAGGCGGTGTAATATTTCCTGATAGGCTTCTTCTACTTTGCCAAGGTCTCGTCTAAATCTGTCTTTGTCTAGTTTCTCGCCTGTTTTAGAATCCCAAAAACGGCATGTATCAGGTGAAATCTCATCTGCCAAAATAATCTTATCCTTAAACCTACCAAACTCCAATTTGAAGTCAATAAGCTCTATATTCATAGTCTTGAGATAATCAGATAAAATATTATTAACTTTAAATGAGTAATCGGCTATCGTTTTTAGCTCAGATTCTGTTGCAAGTCCCATTGCTTTGATATGATAATCATTAATCATAGGGTCGCCTAATTCGTCATTTTTATAGCAATATTCCAAAACAGTTGATTTTAATTTTGTTCCTTCTTCTAATCCAAGCCTTTTTGACAATGAGCCTGCCGCTATATTTCTTACTATTACTTCAATAGGAACAATGCTAACCTTTTTGACAAGCGTTTCTCTGTCTGATAATTCTTGCTCATAATGGGTAGGAATACCGTGTGACTCCAAAAGTTTAAACAAATGATTGCTTACCTTGTTGTTTATCGCACCCTTACCCACAATCGTACCCTTTTTGATTCCGTTAAATGCTGTGGCATCGTCTTTATAATCTACCAGTACAATATCAGGATTATCTGTTGCAAAAACTTTTTTTGCCTTGCCCTCATAGATCATCTCAAGTTTCATATATTCTCCTTTAAATAAAAAACGACCCTTATTTTTAGGGTCAATTATTTAATTCTTTGTTTAACAAAATATCGTCATTAACGACTTTATCTCTCATTTCATCTTTATATGCCGATAACATTTTTTGAATTTCGGGATATTTTATACTCAAAATCTGAGCTGCCAAAATTGCGGCATTTTCAGCACCGTTTATTGCAACCGTAGCAACAGGTACGCCTGAAGGCATCTGAACAGTAGATAACAAGCTATCTAGACCAGAAAAAGCTGACGATAAAACGGGAATTGCGATAACAGGCAATGTAGTATATGCTGCAACAACGCCCCCTAGATGCGCGGCTTTTCCAGCGGCGCATAAAATAACTTCAAACCCGTTTTCTCGGGCTGATAAAGAAAATTCTCTTGCTAATTCGGGTGTTCTGTGAGCAGAAATTACTCTGATTTCATAATCAATTTTGAAACGTTTGAGGGATTCAACAGCAGGTTGAACAATAGAGAAATCTGATTTGCTTCCCATCAAAACAGCTACCTTGGGCATATCCTAACCTCAATTCTAATAGTTTTTGATGTCATCAGCTATACTATACCAAAACACAAAAATATAGTCAAACCTCTGAAAGCCTGACTATATAGTTTTTTATATTTTATAACAAAACAGAAAAATTCTTAAGCTTATCTGACACTGCATTGACGGCAATATAACATACGCCATTTTGATCAAAGTCTATATCAACGGTAAGATTTTTTACATCCATATAGTTATTAAAAAGCAAAACCAAATCGCTTTTTAAAATTTCGCCAAGCTTAATACTTGAAGGATTGACCTTATCTACAGTCAAGACTCTTTTGAGCCTTTTAACAGCCATTTCTTTACTATGCTTACCCAAAAATCTATACCATCCTCTTTAGGTTTCGTCTGATTTTTCCTATTACGCCTCTAAATTTATTGGTGCAGTCATATATCTTTTTTGTTCCGTTATGTAGATTTTTTGCCAAAATATCAAAAGCCTCCATAGCTTCTGAGCCGTTTTTTAGCCTAACTCCCATAGAAGCGTATGCAGATATATCATCATTTTCAGGAATAACACCGACAGGCGACACCCCAAGCAGTTCTACAATATTATCTACATCCAGCATTTCAAAATTCATAACAAGGTCGCCTCTTATTCTATTGATTACAAGCGACATATTATTAATCATATAATTATTTAAAATTGCAATTACTTTATCGGCGTCTCTTATAGCTGAAATATGAGGAGTTGTAACTATTATGGCTTCATCAGATGCTGCAACTGCCCTATGAAACCCCACTTCAATACCTGCCGGACAATCTAACAAGATATAATCAAAGCTTTCTGAAAGCGAATTGACAATATGCTTTATATTGGCGCCTGTTATTTTGTGTGCGGCTTGACCGTGAGCAGCCAAAGTGCAAAGATTGTCATACATTGTGTCGGTAATAAGCGCCTGCTTTACCCTGCATCTGTTTTCAATTACATCTATAATGTCATAGACAACCTTATTTTCCACACCCATAGCTACATCAAGATTATTAAGCCCTATATCTGTATCAATCAATACCGTTCTTTGTCCCATCTTGGCAAGAGACATTCCAAGATTAGCACAAACCGCAGTTTTGCCGACACCGCCTTTACCTGAACATATAACAATTCTGCGAGCCATAGGTCACCTCAAAACATTTTCGGTTAGGTAATAATTATATATTCTTAAGTTAAAGTATGTAAAGGCGATATTTGTTGGATAATGTCTTTCGTTGAAAAATACTAAAAAACGCTTGAAATAGGTAAAAGAATATAAAATCAAAATAGCCGTATGACCAAAAAATCATACGGCTTTAAAACTTTCAAATATAATCTCTATCTATAGATTCCGTTAACGCCTGTAAAAATTGCAGCAAACAATGCTAAAGCAAGTATAACAACCATAATAATCAAATTAACCATTGCTCGTTTAAATTCGGGCGAACGGCGGTTGTTTTTTAGCATTGTCCATATTGACATCAATACGCTCAAAAAAGCAACTGCTGCATAAACAGAAAAAGCTATTAATAATGTAACTTCAGATTTGAAAATAAGTCCAAAAATCAAAGCTATTGAACAGGCTATCATTACAAGTCCAACAAGTTGTCTTAAGCCAAAGGTTTTAAAATACTCAGCCCAAAAATTTCTTTTGCGTCTTCTTACTCTTTCCATTTATAATTGCTCCCTTATTATTGTTATGATCTATTAAACCAGCCAAGCAGATAAAACACTGCTATAACTATAACACTTATTGCATAGATAATAAACCAGATTGTTCTGTCCTTACCGCTTTGAGAAGACACCCATTCATAAGCATAAATAATTGCAAATAAAAGTGCAATCAAAGTTATTATTCTGGTTATTAATTGGATTAAATCATTAAGTTGCGTAAACTGTCCCAAAAAATAATTAACCAAAATGAGAGCCGCTAACACCACTACGGCAATCATAGATAAGCCTGTCCAAAATCTCTTATTGTTAGCCATAAAAAACTACCTCGAAATTATTTGTTTAGCTCTCTACTCCCCGGCTTTATAACAGGTATACCTTGTTTACATATAGGACACTCATCTGCCTCGTAAGAAGGTATATCCATACTGATAAGTGATTCAAACTTTACTCCAAAGTCAACCTTGCCTGCGCTTCGATCAACTATTGAACCTACGCCCACAACATTGGCACCCAAATCTTTCATTAGCTCAATTACTTCTTTTACTGACCCGCCAGTAGTTACTACATCTTCTGTCACCAAAACATTCATTCCCTTAGTTATGGAAAAACCACGCCTAAGCTCCATTTTGCCGTTAACCCTTTCGCAAAAAACATTTTGGCATTTTAGATGGCGGGATACTTCATAGCCCATAATAATGCCGCCGATTGCAGGGCTTGCTACCACATCAATATGTAATGAACGAAACTTTTTGCTAAGACTTGAGCAAAGCTTTTCTGAATGCACAGGATTGACAAATAATTTTGCGCATTGCATATATAGTTCACTATGTCTGCCGCTTGTTAAGGAAAAATGTCCTTTTAAAATTCCGCCTGAGTTTTCAAATATTTCAAGTACTTTTTCTTGTGATAACATCAATTTACCTCGCTTTTAAATCGCCTATGATTGTGTTTATATCCAGTATTTTACAGTCGGTCATTAATTTTGTCAAGCCGTCAAGCAATGTGACGGGCGCATAAGGGTCAGTAAAATTATATGTACCTACTTGCACCAAACTTGCTCCGCACATCATAAATTCTAAGATGTCTTTTGCGCTTGAAATGCCGCCCATACCAATTATGGGAATCTTTACAGAATTATAAACCTGCCAAACCATTTTTAATGCAATTGGTTTGATAGCAGGACCGGACAAACCGCCTATACTTCTTGCCAAAATGGGCTGTCTTGTGTATATATCAACCGCCATACCGCCTACTGTATTGATAAGAGATATTGCATCTGCACCGTTATCCTCGGCTACTTTGGCATTCTCAGCAATGTCTGATACATTTGGGCTTAATTTTACTATCAAAGGTTTTTTGCAATGTTTTCTTACACTTGACACAACATTTTTTATGGATGCAGGCCTTACTCCAAACGCCAGCCCGCCTTCTTTTACATTGGGACAAGATATATTAAGCTCGACCATATCAATATCATGAGCATTAAGTGCTTCGGCAAGGCGGCAATAATCTTCTATCGTACTGCCTGCAATATTGGCAATTACTACTGTATCCAAAGTCTTTAGATAGGGCATTTCGTGTTCAACAAAGCCTTCAAAACCAGGGTTTTGAAGTCCTACACTGTTTAACATACCCATAGGTGTTTCTGCAATTCTAGGTACAGGGTTGCCCAGCCTTTTTTCATAGGTCAAACCCTTAGTGCATATTCCGCCCCAAATATTGACATCGTAAAAGTCTGCATATTCTCTGCCAAATCCAAATGTGCCGCTTGCAGCAATCAATGGATTTTTAAATTCTATTCCGCAAATATTGACTGATGTTTTCATAGCATACAAGGCACGCGCCCACACCGCAGCCCATACGCTCTTCTAAGGATACAAAGACAGGCACTTTTAAATCAGCTTTTTGCACAGCTTTCATCATAGGTATAGGACCGCATATTAAGACAGCATCAAACTTTATGCTTGACATATCCTTTTTTAAATAATCTAATGCATAGCCTTTTCCGCCAAAACTGCCATCTTCAGTAGCATATACAGTATGTTTTGAATGTTGATAAAACTCGTCATACAAAATTACATTGTCTTTAGAACGAAAACCCATATATGAATAAAACTCTATATCATTATATGTATTAATTACAGGCAAAAGCGGTACTGTACCCAAGCCGCCTCCAAGTAATGCTACTCTTTTATAACTCTGGGGTAAAATAAAACCGTTGCCCAAAGGCAGCATTGCTTTGAGCGTTGTTCTTTCTTTTAATTGAGATAATTCAAAGGTGCCTTCTCCCACTACCGCATAAACAATATCAATAATATTATTATCAATTTTCAAAATGCCAAGCGGCCGTCTCAAAATCCTGTTAGGCACTTCCAAATGCAAAAACTGACCGCCTAAAAATTGCGGCAATTTTTCCTGCGACTGTAATTTCATTCTGAAAACTTTTTGGGCAATTTCTGTATTGCTTTTTATAATCAAATTATAATCTTTCAACTTATCCTCTTACTCTGTTCAAATCATTTTTCATATCAAGTGCAGCTTGATATGCAGCCTTAACATAATCCATACCCTTATATTTTTCGGCTTTATAAGCACATAATATTCCTCTAGAAGAATTAACTATCGCTCCAAGACCTTTTTGATCAAAGCATACCTTCAAATCCTCTGCCGTTCCGCCTTGCGCGCCATAACCAGGCACCAAAAAGAACATATTGGGACAAAGGGCTCTTAAAGTTTCAGCTTCTTTTGGATGAGTTGCACCTACAACAGCACATACATCCGAATAGCCGTAACTGCCTATTAAGTCTTTTCCTAAATCTTTTACCAACTTGGCCACTTGCTGATAAAGCGTTGCGCCGTCTTCTTCTGTAAGTGTTTTATTTTGAAGTTCACCGCTAGAAGGATTGGAAGTCTTAACAAGCACAAAAATTCCTCTATCGTATTCTTTGCAATCCTTTATAAAAGGATTAAGACCATCTGACCCTAGATATCCGTTAACCGTCAAAAAGTCCGAATCAAAATCTATATATCTTTTGCCGTTAATTTCAACACCGCTAAAAAAAGCTCTCGAATATGCTGATGCTGTTGAGCCTATATCGTTTCGTTTGGCATCAGCTATTGTTATCATTCCTTTTTGACGAGCATATTTCAAAGTGTCGGAAAAGGCTTTCATACCTGCAACGCCTAGCTGTTCATAATAAGCAATCTGAACTTTTACCGCAGGAGCAATCTCACAGACAGCGTCAATAATGTTTTTATTAAATTCTGTTATTTGTTCTGCACCGTCTTCCAAAGAATTGATTTTGTTTTTCATTTCATTAGGAAGATAGCTTATATCTGTGTCCAGTCCTATGACTGAGGGGTTATTGGTAGCAATAATTTTTTCAATTAGTTTATCTATCATTTTTTCTCCAAAAAACTCATTCTTTCCCAAAGGGTGTTATTTTAGCATTATTATAAACAACCTGACCGTCAATTATAGTCATAACTGCTTTGCCTTTTAATTTCCATCCGTCAAACAGAGAATTATGTGACTTTGAAAAAGTCTTTTTTGCGTCAAAGGTATATTGAATATCAGGGTCAATAACCGTTATATCGGCTATATATCCAGTTTTGATTTCTCCAACTTCTTTTAGCTTTAAAATGCGGGCAGGGTTATAACTCATAAGCTTGGAAAGCCCTACCCAATCGACCATACCCTTTTCAATAAGTCTTGTGTTAAGTCCTACTGCACTTTCAAGTCCTATTGAGCCAAATGCCGCATCAGAAAAATCCACTCTTTTTTCATCTATGTGATGAGGTGCATGGTCTGTTACCAAAGCATCTATTGTGCCGTCTCTAATTCCCTCTAATATTGCAATATTATCTGATTCTTCTCTTAAAGGCGGATTGATTTTGGCAAATGTATTATATTCAAGAATTTCTTTATCCGTTGCCAAAAAATATTGAGGACAGGTTTCGGCTGTTACTTTTACGCCCTGACCTTTGAAATATCTTGTTAATTCTACAGCACCCTTTGTGCTGACATGTGCTATATGAATACGTGCATCCAAAGCCTTGGCTATTATTATATCCCTTGCCGTTCCTACATCCTCAGAGGCTCTAAAAATGCCTTTTAGCCCTGCCAAACTTGCATTTTTACCTTCGTTAACATAGCCGCCGTCCGTAAGCGAACGGTCTTCACAATGAGAGATTATAAGTCCGTCAAAGTCCTTGGTATATTCTAAGGCGAGCCTTAACATATGTGCGCTTGATACAGGATAACCGTCATCACTAAAAGCTACTGCACCTTGTTCGCTCATAAGCCTAAGTTCTGCCAATTCTTCGCCCTTTTGACCTTTGGTTACGCTTCCTATAGGCAAGACCTTGCAAAGTCCGCTTTCTTTTGATTTGTACTTTACATATGATATTAAAGCCGCATTATCTAGCACTGGTTTTGTGTTGGGCATACAGGCAATAGAAGTAAAACCGCCTGCTACTGCTGAGCGAGACCCAGTGATAATGTCCTCTTTATATTCTAATCCGGGGTCTCTTAAGTGCGTATGCATATCGATAAGTCCAGGCAAAACCATTTTTCCACCTATATCAAAAACCTTATCTGATTGTCCTGTATAATCTTTGCCTAAAAATGTTATTCTGCCGTTTTCAAAAACAAGGTCATTTTTTTGAACCTTGTCTGAAAAAACTATATTTCCGTTTTTTAATAGTACCTTCATAAACCTTACCTTTTGATTTATATTATTATATCAAATTTGCCAAAATTTTCCTATCATCTGTTATAATGGCATGACTTTTCTCTTTTGCGAATTTGGTTTTAAAAATTCGTCTAATTTTCCTGTCAGATATGCCAAAACAGACATTCTTACAGCAACACCATTAGTTACCTGCTCGTTTATTAATGAATGTACTCCATCAACTGAATTGGAATCTATTTCTGCGCCTCTATTGACAGGTCCCGGATGCATAATAATAACATTCTTTTTGGCGGCATCTATAACACTTTGCTCTATTCCATAAAATCTGTGATATTCCGAAACACTGGGAAACATTCCTTTGTCCTGCCGTTCTAGCTGCAGTCTTAACCCGATTATAGCATCAGCATCTAATGCAGCTTCATCTTTAGTTCTTGCTATTGTTACTGGAAAAGTATCAGCACCAGCGGGCATTAAAGTTGCAGGAGCACAAATTGTAACCTTAGCGCCCATTGCGGTCAATCCCCATATATTGCTTCTTGCTACTCTTGAATGTTTTATATCCCCTATTATTGCAACTTTTTTATCCTTGAACGTACCCCACCTTTCTCTCATTGTCAACATATCTAGTAGAGCTTGTGTGGGATGTTCATGTAAGCCGTCGCCCGCATTGATTACAGAGGCTTTTGTATGTTTTGCTATAAGTTCAGGTGCTCCTGAAACAGAATGTCTTATTACTATAATATCTGCTTGCATATAATCCAAAGTCTTAGCTGTGTCTATCAGGGTTTCGCCTTTTTTAACTGATGACGGACTTACTGCAAGACTTATTGCGTTAGCACCTAGAATTTTTGCTGCTTCGTCAAAACTGGAGCTTGTTCTTGTACTTGGCTCATAAAACATCAAAAAAACAGATTTCCCTTCAAGCAGAGAAATCTTTTTTTTGCCGCTTAATAATACTTTTTTCATCTCGGCAGCACCGTCAAGAATTTTGGTTATTATTTCTTGCGGCACACCCTCTAGACCTAAAAGATCTATTTTAGACATTTTTACCTGCCATAACTTTTACTTTGGTTTGCTCATCACGGATAATCCTTAATCCGCATAATTTCCTTTGCCTTATCAGTTTTCGTGTTGTGTTTTTGCGTCTGAGTCTCATAGTTTTACCAAAACCTCCAAAGTTTTATCCCCAAAATCGTAAAAAAAAGGGCAAAAGTTGTTACTTTTGCTCTTTAAAATCAATATTATAATCTTTACAATAATAATCAGTCTTGTCAGAATCTAAGCAAGCATCGGATAACCCAAAAAAACTCCGCATTATTTTCTCCATTTCTGATTTTCTTTAATATACCATTTTTCAAGGATTTTGTAAAATGATTATTGCTGTTTTTTTAAAATCGTTTCAAAGGTTTTTGGAAGCTCGCAACAAAAGCTCATTCGTTGTCCATCTCTTGGATGGTCAAACTCCAGCTTATATGCATGCAATAATTGCCCTTTTAATTCCTTGTATTCTTGATTTTTATATCCATAAACAGGATCGCCAATAACAGGATGACCCAAAAACCTGCTATGCACTCTTATCTGATGTGTTCTGCCTGTACCTAACTTAAATTCGGCAAATGTGGAGTTTTGAAACTTTTCCAATACCTTATAGTAAGTTATAGCATACCGTCCGCTACTGGCGTCCGTAACAGTAAATTTTTTGCGGTCTTTTTTATCTCTTATTAGATTTTTTTCTATTACACCGCTATCCTCTTTTATAACACCTTCTAATAATGCCCTATATATCCTGTTTGCGTGTTTTTCAGCTATTTGAGCCGCCAAATTCATATGAGCAAAATCATTTTTGGCAACGACTATAAGTCCTGAAGTATCTTTGTCCAATCTATGCACAATACCCGGTCTGATTGAGCCAAAGCTTGTTGACAGGCTCGAAAAATGATACATAAGCGCATTAGCTAAAGTACCGCTGTGCACTCCTGCTCCTGGATGCACTACCATACCTTGAGGCTTGTTAATTACAGCAAGGTCTTCATCCTCATACACAATATCAAGAGGAATTTCTTCAGGTATCAAGGTTGTTGCGGGCTCATCAAAATAAGTTATTTCTACAATATCGCCTTTTTTAAGGCTTTTGCCAGACTTTACCTTTTCACCTGAAACCAAAATATTGCCATAATCAATTAGTTTTTTGATTTGAGAACGGCTTATATCCAAAACCTCAGTCAAAAAGACATCCAGCCTGTCATTATCCTTTTCGGCTATTATAATTTCTCTATTCATAAAAATTAAAAATATTATTCGCTTGGTTGGGTGTTAGTATTAATCTGTTCGTCTTGTTTCTTTTCTTTTTTGTGATAGCCAATTAATACCCCTATGATTAATAAAATAGTACCGACAGTAATTGCGCTGTCAGCCACATTAAAAATAGCAAAGCTTTCACCAAGCAGCGGCAAATCATATCCAAAAAAGATAATCTGTATAAAATCTCTTACAGCACCCAGCATCAGACGGTCAATATAATTGCCTATTGCGCCGCCTATTATAAGCCCAATAGAAATTTTCATCAATAAAGTAAGCTTATCGCAATCATAGATAAGATATAATAACACCAGAAGAACAGTTATTGACGTTACAATTATAAAGAACCAACGATTACCTTCCAATATGGAAAAAGCTGCCCCGTCATTGAGAACATAAGTTATACTCAAAAAGTTAGGGATAAGAACAATATCTTGTCCTAAACCCACATTACTTTCAACTAAGGACTTAGTCAGCATATCCAAAAAAACCAAAATAAAAATGATAGCAAAAGGTAACCAAAGGTTTTTGGCATAACTTTTGAAGCTTCGAGTTTGCATTCTTGAAAAAACATCTTTGAAAGAAAAAGAATTCTTATTCATAATATTACTTTACCAAAAACAAGCGATTAAGTAAAGTATAATTATTTTAATACTTATAATATTTTTAAAAACAATTCTATAAATTAGAAGATTATACTAAATGTGTATCTGTTTTTATATCGACAAAAAGAGGAGATAGCTTGCGCAAATCTTCAATAACTTCCTTTAAAACTTCTGAGGTATAATCAATTTCTTCTACGGTATTATGCTTCCCCAAGGATAATCTTATAGAACTGCTGGCAAGCTCTTCAGGAACGCCTGTCGCCATCAAAACATAAGACGGCTTAAAGCTTCCTGCTGTACAGGCTGAGCCTACGCTGGCTGCAATGCCCTTAATATCAAGCATAGTCAGAATACCCTGACTTTCTGCGTATTGAAAGCTGATATTAATATTGCCGTCAAGCCGTTTTGTCCTATGACCGTTGAGCTTAACATAAGGTATATTTTTTTGTATCTTTTCTATAAGCCTGTCTCTCAAACCTCTGATATACTCAGAATTTTCTTTCAGGTTTTTATAGGCATTTTCTATTGCATAACCCATTCCGACTATTGCAGGAACATTAGAAGTGCCACCTCTTTGTCCTCGTTCTTGATTGCCGCCTGCAATAAGCCTGTCAATTTTTACGCCTTTTTTGATGAACAGCACGCCTATTCCTTTGGGTCCGTAAAACTTATGGGCACTTAATGTCAATAAATCAATACCCAAATCAGAAACTTTGACATCAATTGTTCCGATTGCCTGTACTGCGTCAGTATGAAATAAAATATCAGGGTTATAATTTTTGACAGCTTTGCAAATTTCTTTTATAGGCTGAATCGTGCCAATCTCGTTGTTGGCAAGCATGATAGAAACCAAAACAGTATCGTCATTAAGATGCTTAACTACGCTTTGTACACTTATTAATCCGTCTTTATCCGGCAAAACCTTAACAACTTCAACGCCCTGTTTTTCTAAGTCTTCAAGGCTATTAAGTACTGAAGAATGTTCAATAGCACTTGTTATTATTCTTTTTTGAAGTTTCTTACAAGCATTTACTGCACCTTTTGTTACCCAGTTATTAGCCTCTGTAGCACTGCCTGTAAAATAAACCTCATGCTCATTAGCGCCAATGGCTTTAGCCACTTGTTCTCTTGCATGGATTACAGCGTATTCTGCTTGTCTTCCCAAAAAATGCTGACTTTCAGGATTACCGTATTGTTCACAAAAATACGGAAGCATACATTCAAAAACTTGACGGTCAAGCGGTGTTGTCCCTGCATTATCTAAATACACTTTCATCATATATATAATAACCGTAAATCAGCATTTATAATCATTAATCAGATCCTGTAAGCTATGACTGTCTAACAAATCGTTAATTGATAAATACAGCTTTTTTAGGATGTTGCGATTAGGGCAATATTCATCATCACACTCATCCGAAACACATGCAGTAATTTCCAAATTATCTTCTAATGCTCTAAAAATCTGCCCTACAGAAATGTCTTCGGGCGTTTTTTTGAGACGGTATCCTCCATGGACTCCTCTTATTGATTCGACAATATCGTCTTTTATAAGCATACGCATAAGCTTTTCAAGATATTTTGGCGAAACTCTTGTACGGGAAGATAATTCTGGTAAAGCAAGCATATTGTCTTTGCTTAACGCTAAGATAAAGCATGCTTTCAAACCATATCTTGCCTTAGTTGACAGTTTCATAGCTCACCTAAAAATAAAACCAAAAAATTATTCTAAAATATCGTTTTGGTAAAGCGGGAAATTTTCACACATTTTTATTACTTGTTCTTTTATTGTGTGTATTGCGCTCTCGCCTTCAATAATAATCTGTGCCAAAAATTCGCCGATTTTTTTCATATCATTTTCTTTCATACCGCGAGTTGTAACGCTGGGTGTGCCTACTCTGATTCCGCTTGTAATCATTGGACTTAACTTGTCATTAGGAACGGCATTTTTGTTTACTGTAATATTAGCTCTATCAAGCCATTTTTCTACTTCTTTGCCTGTGCGGTTTTTGTCTGATAAATCTATAAGCATAAGATGATTATCTGTTCCGCCGGAAACAAGATTAATTCCTAAGCCTGTTAATGTGCTTGCCAATACTTTTGAGTTTTTGACTATTTGTTTTTGGTAATCCTTAAATCCAGGCTCTAGCGCTTCCTTAAATGATACGGCTTTTGCCGCTATTATATGCATTAAAGGTCCGCCCTGAGAACCGGGAAAAACAGCTTTATTGACCTTTTTTATAACCTCTTCATCATTGGTCAAAATCAAACCGCCTCTGGGACCGCGTAGCGTCTTATGCGTGGTTGTAGTAACAATATGAGCGTAAGGTATAGGACTGATATGTTCGCCTGCCGCTACAAGTCCTGCAATATGTGCCATATCAACCATTAGATAAGCACCCACAGAGTCTGCTATTTCTCTAAATCTTTTGAAATCAATAATTCTGGGATACGCACTAGCCCCTGCCAAAATAAGCTTAGGCTTATGTTCTTTAGCCAGCCTTTCTACTTCGTCATAATCCAGCATTTCTGTTTTTGGATTAAGACCGTAAGCTATGATATTATAATTTTTACCGCTATAGTTTACAGGGCTTCCATGAGTAAGATGTCCGCCGTGAGCCAGACTCATACCTAATACGGTATCGCCTACATCCAACAAAGCAAAAAATGCCGCCAAGTTAGCATTGGCTCCGCTATGCGGCTGAACATTGGCATACTTTGCATCAAAAAGCTGTTTTGCACGCTCTATAGCAAGTGTTTCAACTATATCAACATTTTCACATCCGCCGTAATATCTTCTACCGGGATAGCCTTCAGCGTATTTGTTGGTAAGATGTGTTCCTGCCGCAGCCAAAACTGCCGCGGATACAAAGTTTTCACTTGCAATAAGCTCTAGATTATGTCTTTGACGGTTAAGCTCTTTTTTTAGAGCATCATAAATTTCATTATCAGCTGATTTTAATAATGCCAAATCGATCATAAAAGTATATCCTCACTTATGTATATAATTTTTTTCTTAATTAATAGTCTAATTAAATATTTTTATTGATAAAGTCCAAAATTGCTGATTTTGTCCTCAACCCTGTAAGACTTATCACGTTTTTTCCGTCTTTGAAAATCACCAGAGTAGGAATAGTCATAACACCGTATTGTCTTGCAATATCGATATCTTCATCAACATTAAGTTTTGCCAAAACTATTTTATCTTGATTAATCTCTTTTTCAACTTCTTCAAAAATAGGAGCAAGTGCTTTGCACGGTCCGCACCACGGCGCCCAAAAATCAACCAATACAGCTTTTGAAGAATTTAAAACTTCCTGCTCAAAATTATCTTTATTTAGTTCAATCATTTTGGTCCTCCACCTTGTGCTTATTTTCAATATTTAAAACTCTCAAGATTTTAGGCGAAAAGCTGTTATTTTTGGCTGCAACTTTATCTATTATAAAAATTATCACAAAACCAAAAACTAATGACCCAAACCCTATTAATATAGAATACAATTCACTAAGCTTTAAAGCACTAGCAATAACCATACCTATAAGCAGCATAAGAAGTGGTATGCCAAAGATTATGAGATTAGACTGGGTCAAACGTTTGTCCGAAATACCCACCTCAACAACATCTCCTACCTTAGCGCCTATATCATTTTTTAACTTTAAACTGACATTACCGCCTTTATCCATAGAGCAGACTTTGCATTTATCACAACTGCTTTTTCTCTCAAATACAACTTGAGCAATGTCATCAGTTATTGCTGTAACTTTTCCTATTTCAAGCATTGGATTCCTTTATTCAGCAGTTTCGCTGATTTTTATAGCAAGGTCTCTTAATTGACGGGACTCTACCGTATCAGGTGCTCCAGTCATTAGGTCAGAGGCGTTTTGAACCTTAGGGAAAGGAATAACATCCTTAATGTTATCTGTGCCAGTTAAAAGCATTACCAGCCTGTCAAGTCCAAAAGCCAATCCGCCGTGCGGAGGTGTACCGTAGTTAAATGCATTAACAAAAAATCCAAATCTATCCGTAATTTGTTCATCAGTAAGCCCCAAAACTTTGAACATCTTTTTTTGAATTTCTCTATTGAATATTCTCAAGCTGCCGCCGCCTGCTTCCTGACCATTGATAACAAGGTCATAAGCCTTGGCACGCACCTTATCGGGAGCAGTATCCATAAGCTCAAGGTCTTCATTTTTGGGACTGGTAAACGGATGGTGCTTGGCGACATAACGTTTTTCTTCTTCGCTGTATTCCAAAAGCGGAAAGTCTGTAACCCAAAGCACATCATAAGTTGATTTGTCTATTAAGTTAGCAATTTCTGCAAGTCTTAATCGTAATGCACCCATAGCATCATAAACAACTGTATCTTTATCAGCACAGAAGAATAATATATCACCTTTTTGAGCATCAGCTCTTTTTATAATCTCATCAACAACTTCTTGCGACATAAATTTGGTTATTACTGATTGTATTCCGTCTTCCTTTACAGCTATCCATGCTAGACCCTTTGCTTTGTAAATCTTTACAAAATCAGTAAGCGCATCAATATCACGGCGTGATAATATAGGATTATCGCCCTGAACAAAGCCTTTGGCGTTAATCATCCTAACACTGCCGCCGTTTTTGACTGCATCTGTAAACACTTTAAAACCGCAGTCTTTTGCTATATCAGAAATATTGACAATCTCCAACTCAAAGCGTGTATCGGGCTTGTCTGAGCCGTATCTATCCATAGCTTCTTGATAAGTTAAACGGCGGATATCTTTTGGCAAATCTATGCCTTTGATTTTTTGAAACAATTCTCTGACCATGCCCTCTGCCATAGTCATAACATCTTCTGTATTATCCACAAAAGACATTTCCAGATCTATTTGGGTAAATTCGGGCTGACGGTTGGCTCTTAGATCCTCGTCTCTAAAACATCTTGCTATTTGGTAATACCTGTCAAAGCCAGATATCATTAATAACTGCTTGTATAATTGAGGTGACTGGGAAAGCGCATAAAAACTTCCATGATGGACACGGCTAGGAACAAGATAATCTCTTGCCCCTTCGGGCGTTGATTTGCCAAGATAGGGAGTTTCCATTTCCAAAAAACCGTTTCTGTTAAGATAATCATGTGTAATCTGATATATCATATGGCGAACATGCATAATCTCCTGTAACTTAGGAGTTCTTAGTTCCAAATATCTGTATTTGAGTCTAAGCGGCTCTTTAACAGACTGTACATCATCAAGTTCAAAAGGAATAGTGTCTGCATCGGATAACACCTTGACCGAAGTAGCCAAAAGCTCAATAGTGCCTGTCTTTAATTTGGGATTAATAGTTTCTTTTGAACGCTTGCGGATTTTGCCTTTAACAGCAATTACATATTCGGAACGTATGCTCTCTGCTTTGTAAAATTCTGATGTTATTGCAGACGAGTCAAACACTATCTGCAACAAACCGCTTCTATCTCTTAAGTCCACAAATATAAGCCCGCCAAAATCACGGCGGTTATCTACCCATCCCATAACGATGGTTTCTTTTTCTATTAGCTTTTCAGTAGCTTCTGCAGCGTAACAGGTACGCTTCCAATCACCCAAAAATTCTGCCATTTTATTTAGTCTTTTGCTCCTTAATAATTTCAACTATTTTATCTTGTTCGGCAGATATTACATCGCCGCTTTTCATATCTTTTATAGAAAATATTCCCGATTCCAACTCATTGCCGCCTACAGTTATACAAAATCGTGCATTTTGCTTATCAGCATATTTAAATTGAGCTTTTAGGCTTCTAAATAACTGGTCATAATCTGCCGATATATCAGCAGAACGCAACTTTCTGGTAAGCTTAATAGCAACTTCAGCAGGAACTTCAGAAGTTACCGCCACAAAAACATCAAGAATGTTCTTGTCTTCAATTTTTACACCGCTATTTTCTAAGGCAATAAGCAATCTTTCAATTCCTATTGCAAAGCCAACAGCAGGCATGGATTTGCCGCCCAAAGACTCTATGAGATTATCATATCTTCCGCCGCCGCAAACAGTTTCTTGAGCTGATGTCTTGACAGAAGGTATAAACTCAAATACTGTCTTAGTATAATAATCAAGTCCTCTTACTAGCCTTGGATTAATATTATATTGTATATTATTGAAATCAAGTATTCTTTTCAGATGTTCAAAATGCTCTTTATTCTCACTGTCCAAAAAGTCCAAAGTCTTAGGCGCATTATTCATAACATCTTTGCATGATTCTTCTTTGCAGTCTAATGCCCTTAAGGGGTTTTTATTAATTCGGTCACGGCATACAGGACACAAGCTCATAGCATTGTCATTGAGATATTGTTTTAAAACCTCGCTGTGCCTTTTTCGGCATTCTCCGCTACCTATACTGTTGATATGGAGGTCAAGGCTTTTTATCCCTACCAAGTTAAGAAAATCTTGTGCAAACATTATGGCTTCTGCATCGCTTTCAGCCCCGTTTGCTCCAAAAATCTCAACTCCTAATTGATGAAACTGTCTTAATCTGCCAGCTTGAGGTCTTTCATAACGAAAAGCAGGTATAATATAATACATCTTGACAGGCATTGCTGAGCCTGACAATGACTCTATAAACGCTCTTACTACTCCCGCAGTGCCCTCAGGCTTTAGGGTAATTGAACGTCCGCCTTTATCCAAAAAGGTGTACATCTCTTTGTTGACAATATCGGTAGTCTCTCCCACTCCTCGCTCAAACAACTCTGTATGCTCAAAAACAGGAGTTCGTATTTCTTTTAGATTGTATCTTCCAGCTGTTTTACGGAAGATTTCTTCTATATATTGCCATTTGTAGCTCTCGTCAGGCAAAATATCCTTGGTGCCTTTTGGTATATTAATCATAATAATTCATTATAAGACAAGCCCTTGAAAGAAGTCAAGCATCCTAATATTTGGTAATTTCAAAAACAAATCACATAATTTATATAAATCAAAAAGTTTTAAAATATTTGACAAAAAAGCTTATTTTATATATCATTTAAACAAATTATATATTTATTGCATTCGGTTGGCAGAAAAAAATTCTGTTTCAAGATTGGCTTTTGGGGTGGGAAGCATTATGCTCCCGCCCTTATTATATTTTTATGGAGGTTTATATGAGTTTTTGGGAAAGCGTACTAACGGCTTTGTTTTGCTTTGGAATGGTTATTATAGTGCTTGCTATATTATATTTTTTGATAAAGCTATTTTCTTTGATAATTAATAATATTAAAAGACCTAATTTTAAAAGGATTTTTAAAAAGAAAAAAGACGATAAAACTAAAAACAGCCAAATACAACAATCAAATATAAGCAATAAAAACAATCCCATATATACAACAGTTATAGATGAACAAGGAGCTAAAAAGGTTTTTCGCTTGGCTTCAATCAAATCGCTTGAGGAGGAAAAATAATGATTATAGATGCTATCATAAAATTATGGAAAGAATCGGGGTTTGCCAATATTACTTGGCAGGAATCAGTTATGATACTGATTGCCTTTGTTTTATTGTTTCTTGCCATAGTCAAAAAATTTGAACCTATGTTGCTTATAACCATAGCCTTTGGAATGCTGCTTGCCAATCTTCCCAAAACAGGATTAATGAAAGAAGCAATAGGAGATGAAAACGGTGGATTGTTATATTATCTATATTTGGGTGTAAAAAAAGGAATCTATCCTTCTTTGATATTTTTGGGTATCGGGGCTATGACTGATTTTGGTCCCTTGATTTCTCGTCCATCTAATCTTTTTTTGGGTGCAGGAGCACAGTTTGGAATTAGCGTTGCATTTGTCGTTGCTATTGCTTTGGGCTTTTCAGCGGCAGAAGCGGCTTCTATAGCTATCATCGGAGGAGCTGATGGTCCTATGACAATATATCTCACAACAGCGCTTGC